>CATKFO010000034.1 GCA_949747515.1 uncultured Eubacteriales bacterium | reverse complement strand
TTCTATTGCTCGTCATGAGGATTATATTGGGGGAGTTATAAGAAGGGAACTGTCTCAAATTGACGGAGTGTCGTTGTACGGAAATTTTTTGCCAGGGCCAATTACGCTTTTCGGAGTGCGAGGCTACGCTCCTTCAGATGTAGCTCGCTATCTTGATAATCGCGGAATTTGCGTACGAGAAGGATTTCATTGTTCGCCTCTTGCCCATAGATCGATTGGTACGGGAGATAGCGGAGCGGTAAGAGCTTCCGCAGGGTATTCAAATAATTTGAACGATGCCGAAAGGTTTATCGCCTCTGTAAAATTGATGGCGTCGGGAAAGATTGAGTAAAAAATTTCGTTCGCATCTATAATCTTGACAAACCTCACAATATATTGTACAATATATAATGTATAATTATATTTATGGAAGATGGTGAGACAAGAATGGCGGAAAAAAAGGAATTTGAAACTTTTTCTACAGTAGACGGGAACTTTCTCATGTATCGCGGCCTTCCTCTTGTGCGAGAGGATAACGTTATTTGCTACGGCTCTATGGATAACGAATATATAATCCAAATGATAATAATGTCGACTAAAAGCGAGGGAGATAAACAGGTTCCCGACAAAATTTTACTTCAGCTTTTAAAGACTGATATGAGACTTCCCGATCACGAAAGGATCGTAAAGCAGGATATGAAAAACGGTTTTTCCGACGCTTTTGAAATAGGACTTATCTGGCTTGAACGATATTCAGCAAGCTCGAACAATTGAAATAATGATATTGTGAGAGATTATACCGCCGTTTTTTGATATTTTCGGCGGTATTTTTATAAGGAGGTTGTTGAATTTTGTCGAAATTATCAGAGATTATTTTATCGGTTATTGTGTTGACTATAACGTTATCTTCGTGCGGCAATATTGATAACAGACGGTCTGAATCGACGATTAACTATGCTTCGTCTTGCGAGATCAGTTCAAGTCTTCAAGACACGAATAATGGCTTAGATACCGACGATCCATACGTCTCTTCATCAAATTATGACGAACCCGTTGAGTATCTTGAAAGCGCTCAAAAGTGGATAAATCTTATTGATAATCCAGAAGAAGTAATTCTTTCAGGTCAAGAAATAAAGAAAAGAAACGAAGCTATTCGTGATCGAACCAATACCTTAGTAGATATATGCGGTTATGGAAAGAGCGTAACGCGAGACGAAATTTATAAGACGTTAAATAATCAAAAAACAGATATTTTGCCTTTATACGATAGATATGGCGGCGAATTTAAAGAAGAGGAATATTTAAGGATTTTAGATAATCGCGGAATTGAAATGACGGAAGACTTCAAACCATGGCGCGCCGTCGTTTCATCTCGCGCTAATTTACGATCGCTTCCATATAAAGACGAACTTTATTCGTCTAAGGACGATAAATGCGACGTTCTTCAACTGACGGAGCTGCGCGTGGGAACTCCAATTTGGGCTCTTCATCCGAGCGTCGACGGCAAATTTTTTTATGTGCGATCGTATAATTATGAAGGATGGGTGGATTCGGAATGCATTGCTCTTACTGAAAACGAAGAGATGTGGATAGAGTTTGCAGAGCCCGATAGATTCGTCGTCGTCGTTTCCTCCATGATAACCGTGAACGGTGAAAAATATGATATGGGCGCGCGCATTCCAATTATGGAGAAAAAGGGAAACGAATATTTGATAATTACGCCGCTCAGAGACGCAGGAGGCATGCTTGAGTTCGCGGCGTGCAAAGTAAGCTCTTCCGACGTTCACGAAGGATATTTGCAGTATACGTATGCGTCGGTATTAAATCAGGCGTTTAAGTATGAAGGTACAAAATATGGCTGGGGAGGTCTTAACGACGGAGTTGACTGTTCGTCTTTCATTTTAAATGTTTTCTCTACGTTTGGATTTGTTTTTCCACGCGACACTGTTGAACAGGAGCGTTCAATAGGCTCTCCTACATCGACCATGTATATGTCACAAAAAGATATATCGAATATATTTATAAACAGCCGCGCGCCTATAGTCATATATTATCCTGAGCATACAATGCTTTATATAGGTAACGAGGAAGGAAAGTACTCGTTTATACATGCTCCAAAGGTCGGAGGAAGCGTATGCGTTGCTGAAAAGAATAATTTTAAAGGGGTTAAATACATAAATATTATAGATTAGCTCCGCGTTATAATGATTGCAAAACGTCGTCTGCTTGTTTATATAGCGGGCGTCGTTTTTTTATTGTTTTTTCTTCTTTTCAGGCGAATAAGGTATGGTTTGAAAGCAATTTATCAGGTAAATAATATGTTAACTATATTAGTTATATGTTGACAAGTATATTATTATAGTTTATAATATAGTTCAAAATTGAACGTATTAGCGGGTGCAAATATGATATCTCAAATGTTTGACATTAGAGTGGCTGTTGAGAAAATATACGACAAACACCGAAAAGAAATAATGGAGAAATTTGATATGACGGCGATAGAGGTCGATCTAATGCTTCTTCTTGGAAGACGCAAAGGCTCCGACGTCGCGGCAGATATATGTCGTAAGAGAAATATTCCTAAATCACATGTTTCTCTTGCCGTAAATAGGCTGTGCAGCCGCGGATATATAGAAAGAGAAGTAAATTCAGTTGACAGGCGTATAACTCATCTGAAAATTACGGAGAAAGCGGAGCCAATGATTAAATTTGGCTTAGAAAAACAAAAGGAATTTTTTGATCTGCAATTTCGCGGTTTTACTAAAGAAGAAATATCAGTTTATTTTGAATTTCTTTCAAGAATTTACAATAATATTAAATCATATGATCGCGATACTGAGTAAAAACATATGGATTTATTTTATACTATTTTTAAAGGAAGGGTTGTATGTTTAAACTATTAAAAGAAATGAAAAAGCGAGAGGCGATAATGTCCGTCATATGCGCTTTGCTTGTACTCGTCCAGATATATTTTGAGTTGGCGCTGCCGGATTACATGCGCACGCTGACCGAACTTATAAAATCTGCTGAAAACAGCATGAACGAAGTATGGGTAATAGGCTTTAAAATGATAGGGTGCACTCTTGCGTCTGCGGCCACGTCTATTGCTTGCGGATATCTTGCCGCAAGAGTTGGGGCCGGATTCAGTTATTCTGTAAGAGAAAAGCTTTTTGGTCACGTCCTTTCTCTTGGACAAAACGAGATGTCATCTCTTTCTGTTCCAAGTCTTATCAACCGTACCACTAACGATATTACTCAGATACAAATGCTTGTAGCTATGGGACTTCAGATTGCCGTAAAATCTCCTATTATGGCTATTTGGGCAATTTTAAAAATACTCGGCAAAAGCTGGGAACTCTCGCTTTTAACGGCGGCTTTTGTCGTTTTCATATGCGGGTCTATAGTAGCTATCATGTTTACCGTTCTGCCTCGTTTTAAACGGGTTCAGAAATTGATGGATACGCTGAATCGTACCGCAAGAGAAAACCTGACTGGAATAAACGTCGTTCATGCTTTTAACGCTGAGGAATATCAAAATAAAAAGTTTTTCGGAATAAATAAAAATCTTTGGAAAACGCAGCTTTTTAATCAACGAATGTTTTCGTTTTTTCAGCCTGTAATGATACTTGGCATGAACGGACTGTCGCTTGGAATATATTGTCTTGGATCAGTCTTGCTAAGTCAAATTTCCGCGGAAGATTTCTCTTCAAAGCTAAGTCTTTTTAGCGATATTACCGTATTTACAACTTACGCAATGTATGTGGTAATGTCGTTTATGATGATGGTTATGATATTTATGATGTTCCCGCAGGCGCAGGTATCGGCCGGACGTATAAACGAGGTTCTTAAACAAAAATCCTCAGTTGTTGAAGGAACGGTAAATGAAGGAAAAGAACTTGGCGTTGTTGAATTTAAAAACGTTTCTTTCGCATATCCAGATTCAAATGAAAATCAGCTCCGAGATATAAATTTTAGAGTTGAAAGAGGAGAAACTATCGCGTTTATTGGCGCGACAGGAAGCGGAAAAACAACTCTTATAAATCTTGTCGCAAGATTTTTTGACGCAACCGAAGGAGAAGTTCTCGTAGACGGAGTAAATGTAAAAGACTATACGTTTGACGCGCTGTATGATAAATTGGGATACGTATCGCAAAAAGCTATTATATTTTCAGGTTCAGTTCGTGAAAATATCGCGTTTGGAGAAGCCTCGGATGAGATTCGGGACGACGATATCGACTTAGCGATTAAGCTGGCTCAAGCTGATGAATTTGTAGGAAAGATGTCAAATGGGATCGATTCTCATATAGCGCAGTCTGGAAAGAATCTTTCAGGCGGACAAAAACAAAGGCTTTCGATAGCCCGTGCTCTTGCGCGAAATCCTGAAATACTTATATTTGACGATTCATTTTCAGCGCTTGATTATAGAACGGACGCCGCTCTCAGAGCGGGACTTGAAAAAAATTTATCCGGGGTTACAAAGCTTATAGTCGCGCAAAGAATAGGGACTATCAGACATGCAAACAAAATAGTCGTGCTTGACGACGGGAAAATCGCAGGTATTGGGACGCACGACGAACTTATGAAAACATGCGGCGTATATCGTGAGATAGCTACTTCTCAGCTTACGGAAGAAGAATTGAGGTGAAATTGTGAATCATCATATGAAAAAAGGGAATATGGGTGAAAATAAATTTGAAAAGGGAGATATGAATTCTGCAATCAAGCGCTTATTGCTCTATCTGAAAAATAGTAAAGGAGTTCTTTTTTCAGGACTTTTATTAGCCGCGATGGGAGCGGTTATGACAATCGTAGGCCCAAACAGAATAGGCGAGATAGCTGATTTAATGGGAGAAGGAATAACTGGAAAAATTAACCTTGCGGAAATATTCAAATTAAGCGGTATCTTGGCCGGAATTTATATTTTTGGAGCAGTTCTTACTTTTTTGCAGCACTATATACTGTCGGGTTATACGCTCAATTGTTCTAAGAGAATGAGAGAAGATCTCAGCAAAAAAATAAACAGAGTTCCACAAAAGTACTTCAGCTCTACATCATACGGAGATATTCTAAGCCGAATTACAAACGACGTCAGTACGTTGCAGCAAGGATTATCTAACAGCTTGCCTGGCGTCGTTAGCTCTGCGACCCAATTTATCGGCTGTCTTATTATGATGTTTATAACCGATTTTCGTCTTGCGATATGCGTTTTGATCGTAACGATTATAGGCATGGGAATGATAGTCCTTGTTATCGGACGGTCGCAAAAATACTTTATAGCTCAGCAAAAAAATATTGGCAATATAAACGGATATATTGAGGAAATGTACTCCGGTCATATGATTGTAAACATATCCAAGGCTAAGAATAAAATTAAAGATAAATTTTCAGCTCTTAATCAATCGGTTTACGACGCCAACTGGAAATCGCAGTTCATATCCGGAATAATGCAGCCTTTAATGACCGCCATTGGAAATATTAGCTATGTAACCGTCTGCGTAGTAGGAGCTCTTCTTGCAATAAACGGGAATATAACGTTTGGAGTTATAGTTTCTTTTATCCTTTACGCACGTCTTTTCTCTACTCCTCTTTCTCAGATTGCTCAGGGTATTACAAATATGCAGACTGCGTTTGCTTCCGCAAACAGAATATTTGATTTTCTTGAAACAGAAGAACTGTCAAATGAAGAAAATAAAAAGTCGGCCCCAGAGTCCGTAAAGGGCTCGGTAGTTTTCGATCACGTTAGTTTTAGCTATCCGGATGCGCCTGATAAAATTATCATAAAAGATTTTTCCGCCGCCGTTAAGCCTGGACAGAAAATCGCTATAGTTGGGCCGACGGGAGCGGGGAAGACCACTTTAGTTAATTTACTGATGCGCTTTTTTGAAGTAAATTCCGGCTCTATCATGGTAGACGGCGTTTCTTTAGAAGAAATAAAGCGTGAGGACGTGCATGATATGTTTGCAATGGTGCTTCAAGACACATGGCTTTTTGAAGGAACGATAAGAGAAAATCTTGTATATAATATGACTGATATAACAGACGATGAAATACGCAAAGTACTGAAAACATGCGGCATAGAACGTTTTGTTAGTGGACTGCCGCACGGCCTTGATACAATTTTGAGCGAGAGCACGTCTGTTTCAGCAGGACAAAAACAACTTTTAACAATAGCTCGCGCTATGCTTCAAAAGTGTCCCATGCTGATTCTTGACGAGGCAACCTCCTCGGTCGATACCAGAACGGAGGCCGTTATTCAGAAAGCTATGGACGAACTAACGGCTAATAGAACGAGCTTTGTAATCGCTCACCGACTTTCTACCATAAAAAATTCCGACTTAATACTTGTAATGAAAGACGGCGACGTCATTGAATCCGGAGATCACTATGCTTTAATGGAACAGGGAGGATTTTACTCGGAACTGTATAAAAGTCAGTTTGAAAAAACGGCTTAGTTATCATAAAATAAACGGAAAATATTCTGAAATCAGGACCACCGGCGGTGTGAACTTGTCAAGTAAAAGTAGACAGAAAAAAACCACCTCTTAGTCAAACCCTTGTTCGATTCTGTATTGAACAGGGGGTGTGTAATTAAGTTTGTAAGATAATCTTTCATTGTTGAAGTAATGAACATAGTCCTCAATAAACGAGGGAATAAACTCAGCGGCATTTAAATTAAAATCTGTTCTCATTTCTTCTTTGATCCAACCGTTTAATGATTCAATGATTGGATTGTCTGTTGGTGTTCTGGCTCTTGACATAGAGCGCTTAATATTGGTATAATCTTTATGGGCTTGATAAAAGCCTGCTGATGAGTAGACACTGCCTTGGTCGGTGTGAAGTGTGACCGGGTATGTCTGCTCTTTCTTTTTCTCTATTAAATATTCTAGGCAATGATAATACGGTAAGCTACTACCGACCTTGTTTGTTACACAGCTTGCAATAATTTCGTTATTGAACACATCCAAAAGGTATGTCCATTCCCAACGAACCCCTTTATGTTTTATGCACGTCATATCTGATACTACGATTTCTAGTGGTTTCGTTACGTTCCAATTTCCTCTAATAGTATTGGGAAATTTTATGTTTTCTTTGCTGACAATTTTTCTTCCCCTGTTTGTTTGGGAGCGTATTCCTGCTAATTTGCAACATTTGTGTGCCAAATTGTCTGAAAACACCCAGCCAGTTTCCTTACGAACTAAGTTCGCAAGATAATGATAGCCTTTTGTCTTGTGTTTCTTATGTTCTTCTAACAGTAATTCAGTAAGTATCTTTCTGTCTTGTTCATATCTGTTCGGTTTGTCTTTTCGTGCTAACCATTTGTAATATCCGGAACGGTTAACAGACATTATTTTACATAGAAATTTAACACTGTATCTATCCTTTAACGAATATATTATTTCGTATTCACATCTTTTAAAGTAACGAATTCCTTGCTTGCACCAGCTCCTTTCACTTGGTATCCTTTTTTTAACCGTTCATTTTCTATCTCCAGCTTTGCTAATTGCAGTCTTAATCTTTCTGTTTCGGTTAGAGTTTTACTTGTATGTAATGCTGCAAAAGGATCTCCCGGATGTCCTTTGTGATTAAATGCCGCTTCCCCATATTTACCGTAATCTCTTATCCAATGACATATCATACTTCTGTCAGCATTATATTCTTTTTCAAGTGTTCGTACAGAAACATGTTCTTTTAGGTGCTTACCTATGATTTCTAATTTTTGTTCTTTCGTCCATATTCGTCTTTTATGTCCTTTTTTCATCTTTATACCTCCGTATATATTTTATCATAACAAAAAGGTAGATACATGGTGGTTTTTTATGTGTCTACCTTTATTTTACTATTGCACCGAGCCGGTGGTTTTCTTCTTACAAAAACGACCTCCTATGTCGGCCTTGGCGTACATAGGAGGTTAAATATTTCAATGTTTTTCCCTATCAAGCGGATAAGAAAAAGTGGTGTTGCAAAAACGAAACTGGTTAAAATTCAAAGTGTTTTTTTACGTTTTCCGAATTTATCAATCAATTACGGTTATTTTTTCTATTACAGGCTGCTCGGACGAAGGGATCGTACCGTTGCCGTCGATAGGTTTAGCGCTTTCGCATATTGCGTCTACAACTTCAATTCCCTTGGTAACATAGCCAAAGCACGCGTATTGACGATCGAGAAAGACGCTGTCTTCATGGCAAATGAAGAATTGCGACGAAGCGCTGTTATAGCTTTGACTTCTCGCCATAGAAATCGCGCCTCGAGTATGCGAGAGCGGATTGTCAACGCCGTTAATTGCAAATTCGCCCTTAATCTTTTTGTCTGAGCCTCCGGTACCGTTTCCGCGCGGATCCCCGCCCTGCATCATAAATCCCTCCATTATCCTGTGGAATGTGAGGCCGTCGTAAAATCCGGATTTAGCGAGAGAAATAAAATTTTCGACTGTTTCGGGCGCGGCGCTTTCATAAAGTTCGACGGAAATTATTCCATAATTGCAAATTGAAATCTCTATGCGACGCTTTTTTTCCGTTTCGGAATTTAAATTTTTCATAATATAGTTTTTCCTTTTAAAGAGTATTATTGATATACATAAATATTGGTGACGATATTTCCATCGTCGTTTTGATACGAGTATATAGCTATCATAGTATCGCTTATTATGTCGTCCGAGTCGCCGTCTGAAATTATCCCGTCGGAAACCGTATATATTTTTGTATCAGGCATTACGGTGATAA
This sequence comes from uncultured Eubacteriales bacterium, assembly GCA_949747515.1. GTDB lineage: Bacteria > Bacillota > Clostridia > Oscillospirales > CAG-272 > RUG11130. Next base: position 29,627 of record CATKFO010000034.1, on the reverse strand, counting down.
TTCCGTTCATATCCGATGCGGTAAATCTTGAAAAATCTATTTCGGCGAAATTATCGACTTTTACATTGTCGTTTCCATTTTCATCAACGTATAGAGTAATTGGATAATATTCTATCTCGTATATGGAACCTGTTTTTGCAATGTATGTTTCCGATTCATACGGCTCTTTTGAAGGATCTTCTGAATTTTCGCCGCTGGAATTATCCTTTTCGCTATTCTCCGAGTTAATGTTTTCAGTATCCAAATCCGACGAATTTGCAGTGTTTTTCGATGAAATATCATTAGCGCTTGCATTTGAAGAGGTTACCGCGCCAGAATCCGTTTCATGGCTTGATTCAGTATTTTTATCTCCGCACGACGATAGAGCAAAGATACAAATTGACGCGATTATAAAATATAATATTTTTTTCGCCATATTTTTCCCTTTCGTAATTATAATTTGCATATCTATATAATACCATATATTTTTTATTTTGAGTAGTATTTCACATAATATTCAGATAAATTTTTATGTTATCAGACTATATCAGTCCTAAAGCTTACTTTGGGATATTTCGCTTATTTCCCGGGAAAGGAATAGAAGAATGAGTACGTTTATAGTAGTCATTATTCCCACTACTATATCTGCGGCGGTCCACATTGTTTTTACATTCATTATTGTTCCCCAAAAAGCCGCGGCGGAGGATAATATGGTATAAGAACGGCGGATTAAGGACGAACGTGTGAAATATCCTATTGCAACTTGCCCGTAATACTGCTGCGCTAAAAGCGTAGCGTATGCGAAAAGTACGACTGATATTCCGATTATGTATCCCGATAATTTTCCAATCGTTCCGTTAAAAGCTTCAAGGGTAAGAGGAACTCCGTCTGCGCTAGGCGATATTATACCGCGTTTTTGAGCGATAAGTATAACAAAAGCCGTCATACTGCACAACACAAGCGTATCGGCGATAACCTCAAATATTCCGAAGCATCCTTGATGGTGAGGAGTCTTTACGTTGGCCGAGGCATGAGCTGACGGAGCCGTTCCACAGCCGGCCTCGTTTGAAAAAATGCCTCGCGTAATTCCAAAGCGTATCGCTTTTTGCATACCGATTCCCATAGCCGCGCCAGACACTGCTTTAAATGAAAAAGCGCCGATAAAAATATCCCTCATTATGTCTGGAATAAGGGACAGATTGGATGCTATAACGATTAGAGAAAGGGAAATATACACTCCTGATAACGGCGGAATTAAAGCGTATGTTATTGAAGTTATACTGGATTTTCCAAAGGTAGACGCTAATATTATTCCGGCGGCCAGTACAATTCCCACTAACATAGGATTTACATTTCTGAATACGGAAGCCGCGGAATTGCTTTGCACGATATTTCCCGTAACAAGGGAGTTTATTAGACACATTAAGGCGAAAAGGCCCCCTAAAAAGCATGAAGCTCGAGAACCTATTTTTGCGTGAAGACCGTCTCTTATAGTATACATTGCTCCGCCGTAAAACGACCCGTTAGAAGATCTTCTATATTTTACAGCCAGAGCGACTTCTCCATATTTGACGCTCATTGAAAAAATAGCGCCGATCCACATCCACATTACCGCTCCGGATCCGCCTGCGGTTATGGCGGTCGCAACGCCGGCTATATTGCCTACGCCGAGCGTTCCGGCGAGAGCGGTGCACATCGCTTTCAATGGAGACGTTCCCTCATTGGACGAGGCTTCCTTCAGAGTTCTTATAAATCTTAACGGTGAAAGTATTTTCAGAAGGTTTATGCGGATGGCCAATACTATACCGCACAGGATTAACAGCGCGGGCATTACTATCCCGCCTAAAACTGAAGAAAAACTCTCTAGCATAAAATTCTCCGTTCTGATATAAGTAAAGCGGCGGTCGAACGTTATAAAACATGTCCGCCGCTATTTATCTATGGAATTTTATGCTATAAAACAACTCGCCATGAATATTTATTTTTCAAGATCTGAAATCATATCTATTCTTCTTTTATGCTTTCCTCCCTCAAATCCTGTGTTTACGAAAATATCGGCAAGTTCGCACGCAAGTCCTTCTCCGACAACGCGAGCGCCGAGACACAACACGTTCGCATTATTGTGCAGCCTTGTGTATTTCGCGCTAAAAACGTCCGAGCAGCAAGCGGCTCGTATCCCTCGTAATTTATTGGCGGCTATGCTCATTCCAATTCCGGTGCCGCAGCATAATATGGTGAGATCAGCCTCGCCGCTTAAAACCTTTTTACAGCCTAACTCCGCAAACTGAGGATAATCGCAGCTATCCGCGCTATTTGTACCGCAGTCGATAATCGATACGTTATTTTGGCTGAAATGCTTTATAAGGGCGTCTTTAAGAAGATATCCTGCGTGATCTGACGCGAGCGCTATGGTTAATTTTTTTGTTTCCATAATAAAATTATTCCTTTCACCGTTTAAATACGGATGCAAAAAATTAGTTGTTTTTTTGCAATATTCTTCGATCTCTTTCTTGCTCTGCTTGTGATTTTCTTAAATATACAGGCTTTAACAGCGACGGAGACCATTCTGAAAGTCTTCCTTTGCTGGAAATAAAAGTTCTATAACCTGAAAGCGCTGCTCCATATCCGCCTCCAAGAATAACATCGTTAGACGAAAGCTCTATATTTAAGCCTCGATCTTTTAACAAGGATCGGACGTCTTTCGCGGCGTCGCCGATTACTGTGATCGAATCGATTCCGCTTTGATAGCAAAGAGACGGTAGTTCGGATATGGGAATTAAATCGTCGTTTGTTATACGTGAAACGCAGTCTATAGATCCGCAATTAAACAAGGCGGAATATACATTGCCTCTTCTTGCTCCGATTACAGGACAAATAACATTTTTTGAAGAGTCTAAAGAAGAAGCGAGAGCCTCGAGAGAGGATACGCCGATACATGGGATACTCGCAGGCGTTCCCAGTCCCTTTGCAGTCGCAACGCCTATTCTTACTCCTGTAAAAGATCCTGGACCCGCGGAGCACGAAATAAGATTGACGTCGTTAATTGTAATATTGAGTTGTTTGAGCAACGACGCGATAGTCGGCAGCAGGGAAACGCTGTGAGAGCTTGGAAGCTCTTCATCGTAATGCGCGGCAAGTTCATGGTCTTTTAATATAGCGACGCTTACTGTCGACACTGCGCAATCAAATCCTAACGTCCACATTATTCGGCCTCCGCGCTGTTTATCATATCTTGACGATCGATAATCGTTATTATTCTCTCATTTTCATTCTTCTTGTCAATTTTTACAGTCATAGCGCAATCGGGCAGATTCTCCCCAAGTTTTTCGCACCATTCGGCTATACAGTGTCCTTCCGCAAGATACTCTTCAAACCCTATACCGTCAAGCTCTTCTAATGAATTTATTCTATAAAAATCAAAGTGAAACATTGGAACAGTTCCGCGTCGGTATTCGTTTACAATAGTATACGTAGGACTTTTAACTCGGCTTCCGGGAGAAATAATCGACGCATAGCCGCGCGCAAACGCGGTTTTTCCAGCTCCGAGATCGCCGTATAAAGCTACGAACGACGGAAATATTCCAGATTCAATAATCATACGGGCTGCCTGAGCGCCAAGACTTTCCGTCTCTTCAGCCGATTTGACTGTGTAAGCGAGCATTTTATATCCTTTCAGGTTAAATATAATTCTTTTTAGTACGTCCAATAAGCTGATAGTCAAATTCTGAAACGATGTAGTGTCCGTAAAAATAAGGTACGGTTGAACTATAACTATCTTGTAATAATTCCGTCGCTATAAGATCTTCATTAGAAGGCGCAATTGACTTTCCTGCGTGCGTATGCGCTACTGCAAAATATTTTGCTTTATAAACAGAAATTTTATGGTTTATCGCGTCGAACAGGTGCGAATACGACGTGTCAAGCATCGCTATTCCGGTTAGTCTGTTTCTACCGTCTATCAAGGCTATACAGGACGCGTCTTCTTCTTTATCGCTAAGAAAATAACAAAACGCATAACCCAAAAGAGAATAGCTAACGGTTTTTCCAACAAAAGAACGAACGGTCAGATATCTGTTAATATTATCGCTCTGTTTGTCGACGATCGAAGATTTATTCATATAACATAAAAAAGGATACAGAAAAAATGCATTATGCTTGCGAGATCGACTAGTATATGAAATACGGAATGCATATACCTTTTCTTTTTACCCAAGTTATACAGTACGGCTCCGAGTGTATACAGGACGCCGCCGCCGACAAGAAATATGCTCCCCGCGACCCCGAGAGATAAAAAAACAGGCTTCGCAGTAAATACTATGCACCATCCCATACCGATGTAGCAGATCATTGAAAACACCGAGTATTTTTTTAGGTCAATAGCGGTTAGTGTGACGGCAATAGCGGCGATTCCCCAAATTACGCCGAAAATAGACCAGCCAAGAGCCGCGTTGTATTCTCTAAGAGTACATAACGTCATTGGAGTGTATGTTCCGGCTATCATGAAATAAATGGTGCAATGGTCGATGACTTGCAGTACTTTTTTGGGTCCTTCCGGGCGAACTCCATGATAAACGCTTGACATTGTAAACAGACAAATTACCGACGCGCCATATATTGCGGAAGATACGACGCCCCAAACGTTTCTGTGAACCGCGGAAAAAATTACGCACAAAGTTAAATATGCTATTCCCAAAGCCCCGCCTACTATGTGAGTAACCATATTAAACACTTCTTCGCCATGGGTATAGTCCGGTAAAACCCTGTCCTTAAGCTTGGTTCTTTTCATATGTTGATACCGTATTCATCCTAATTCTCGTATATATTTTACTATTAAATTATATTATACATCGACATAAAAAAATAGTCAAGAGATATGAAATGAGGTTTCGTTTGATTTTTGTTTTTCATTAAACTTCCATGCTTTAAGGCGTCAAGAGATTATGATAACGTTGAGTTGTATAAAGTTGATTTAGTCTTAAATTATGACGAAACTATCGTTGCCTACTACTGATTATTAAAAAATTTCAGTATGCTATTTATCCCTATAATAATTTTTTCATCTTTAAATGGCAGGACTTATGTTTGTATTATGACTAAATACCGCTTCATGTATATTATGACAGTTCATATGACGTAACAGAATACGCGCTGTATCGTAAGGGTTATTTATGTTGCCGTCTCCTCCGCCAACTAAAATAACCGCTCCCTTTTTAGATTTTATAATTGGTTCTTCTTTCCTAAAGTATTTGGCGCAAAAATAGGTTTGAAGTCTGCTTCCTAAATCTAATAGTTTTCCAGTCAATTCTGAGAAATATATAGGCGAAGCAATTAAAACATTATCGCAGTCTTTAATATATGCATATAATTCCTGCATTTCATCGTTTATATCGCATCCTTGTTTCTCCCAACAATATCTGCAATCAACGCACGGAGAAATATTAAGTCTATAAGCGTCCGCAATCTTATATTCGCCGTAGATTTTTTCAGTTATTTTTTTATTATTTGAGCCGTATCTCCAGATATTCTGGGAGAGCCGTTTAAAATCAATGTTTTCATCTTTTTCTTTCCTTTAAATTTCGCGTATACGCTTACAAACACAAACAGACCATATTCGAGCTTTTGGGAAATGACATATGCGTATTTTAAGCGTTGCCGCAATAGAGCGGCGCGCCATCGAGTGATTGCCCCTGCTATTAAAATATAATATGATATGGTTTTACTTTACAAAGAAAAAGTTATGTCAGCTCATTATTATTCGCTTTTATTATTCGATGAATATCATTATTCTAAAATCGGCAGGTTATTTAGGCAGGGAGGTAGATGCATCATATGATGATCCGTCATAGGAATTAAAATCATACCTCTCCTCGTCAATCTTCCCCAAAATACCAGCAGCCACACGGAGCGAAAATCCGTAGTTACGCCGCCTTCTTCCAATATTCTCATAACCCATTCTTCAGGCGCCATGGATTTTATTTGCTCTAATGTCAAACTTTCTAATATGCAGCGCGTATTCTTTCCTACCGCAATCATATAATCACGAAGCGCAAGTACGTTTATCTCTTTTCCAAACGATACAGCTTCGTCAAATTCCAGTGCGTTCCCAGTGTCTGTAATGGAAGATCCGATTTTTTTTTGCCATTCTGCGTTGAAAATTTGGTTCTGATTCACCATTAAAATATTGCTTACCAAATCTTCAATACGATATGTATGCCAAAATTGCCAACACATAGGAACATTTCTTGTTCCCGCATAATGCAAATCCACATCATAGTCTTCCCGCGGGACTATTTCATTCTGATTTCCTAATAACATATAATCCAGAACATAGTCTGCAATCGTTTTTTCAGCTCTCCCTGATATTTCAGCAGGATGCACCATAGCGTGAACTTCCAATGTCAGTTTTCTTATCTTTTCTAAATCTGTTCCATTTAAAGCTTTCTGTAATTCATCATATTTTTCGTTAATTTGGGCAAATAGTTCTTCTTTTTTCATAAGATATGATTCCTTTCATTTTTTATTTTATATGTCGGCGAAAACGTAGTTTTTACTTTTATACTTTGCCCGTTGCTCCGATAGCGGCAACGATAGATAATTTTTTATTGATCCAGGTATCAATCCTTTCAGCAGCTTCTTTAGGAGTAATATTAGACGTGTCGAGCAATTCAATAGCAGGAGAGGTTTTTGAATAATTTTTTTTAAGCCAATTATTGAAATCCATAGACGATTTTATATATTCATCGTCGGATATTTTTCTTCCTTCCGTTATTCTTTTCAGCATAGTATCGTCGTCGCAAACAACCGCCAAATAGTGAATTTCGGTAAATAGAGACCTTTCGTTCAGATATTCAAATTGCTTTGGAGTACAGCAACCGCAAACGACGCAAGGCAATCCTATCTGAGATATGTTCGCGCATAGATTTAACCAAACCGTACGATATCTTTTATAGTCGTCGCGAGGAGTATTATAAAAGTCGTTCCAAAGAATATCGCTTTCTAAAACAATATAGTTCTTTTCTAACTTAAATAGTTCGTCGCACGCAGTCGATTTACCGGCGCATGAAGCTCCGGTAACGAGAAAGAGCGGTGATTTTTTCGTTGGAGTCATGATTGATTTAACCTTCTGTTTTTATTATCAGATTATCAATAGCGTTATTAGCTTTTACTTAAAATTTATAATTTTATATTTAGCAGACGCGCGGCGTTTCCGCTGAATATTCTGTCAAGAGATTGCGACGGCAGTCCAAGCGATTTAATAAAGTCGACGTTATCTCCTACATAACACCACGGCATATCGCTTGCAAACAAAATTCGTTCGTTTCCATGTTTATTTATTATCCGTAAAGCCTGTGATGGATCCATGTTTTCAACTGAGGCGAGGGAAGTATCGATATATAGGTTTTCTTTTCCGCACAATTTTTCTTCAACCTCGTTCCACATACGGTTAGCTCCGAAGTGAGCGGCGACAAGAATAAGGCTGGGATGTCTTTTTAAAACTGAGAGAATCATATCCGGCGTAGCGTGTACATGATTTGGAGAGTAAATGTCAAATCCAGCATGAGTTATTACAAATAATCCTAGTGAAGAGCATATATCGAATATAGAATCGAAGACAGAATCCGATAGGTCGTAACCCATGTAATCGGGATGTACTTTTATACCCGGTAAGCCGGCCTTTTTTATACGATTCAATTCGTCTTCAATATTTTCGGATAATGGATGCGCGCTTCCGAGAGGAATTATTTCAGTAGTTTCCATGCCGGACGATATAGCGAAATCGTTTACGTTTTTCATTTGTTTGGAATTTGTCGCAATATTGCATATTACTGAACGAGACACTCCGCATTCTTTCATCTTTCTACATAAATCTTTGACGGTTCCGTCAGTATGAGGCTTATAAGATCCTATTGAAAGTTTTGCCATAGCTCGTGAAGCAAGTTTATCTGGAAAAGCATGAGTATGAAAATCTATTATCATCGTTTTATCTCTCCGTATAATAATTTAATCTATAAATATTATGATACACTATTTGTCCTAAAATTTCTATTCTTTATCCGAAATTCTAAAATATTAAATTCTTGTAAATATTATAGCGTATCGTTGCTTTTCGAACGGAATTGAGTTAAAATTATTATAATTGGGGTAGAGTGGTAATTTTTTAATACCATCCTCTATTATATAAATCTTTAATGTAATTTTATTTGGAGGATTTCATGGATTTTTGTAACCTTGAAGAACTCGCGGAACGTCTGAAGCGTTTTGGAAATAAAACTGCGAATGTTCTGCGCGATCTTTTGGCTGAGCCCGGAACCGGTATAAGTAATATTCCGGACGGCGCTCTCAGCGCCAAAAGAAGGCTCGAGGTTCTCTTTGACGAGGGAACATTTACAGAAACAGGCGTTTTTGTTAGACGATGTTCCTCAGAAATTGATTCTGACGTTCGGAGCGAATTTGAAAGCGTTATTACCGGATGGGGAGCTGTAAACGGAAAACTTGTTTATGCTTTCTCTCAAGACGTAAGCCGCGTTCACGGTGCGGTGACCGAGGCTCACGCTAAAAAGATATGCGATCTATATAAATTGGCTCTTGAAAACGGAGCTCCCGTCGTAGGAATTTTCGATTCATATGGAGCGTACTTGAAAGAAGGTATACGAGCGCTTGCAGGTTACGGCAGAATAATGAAAACCGTATCGCAAGCATCCGGCGTGATACCGCAGATCGCGATAGCGCCCGGATACGCCGCCGGAGCGTCTGGCGTTATCGCAGGTATGTTCGATATACTTATATCAACTGAAAGCGGTTCGGTATCGGTCAATCCTTCGTCCGTTGTAAGCGATCGCGACATGACTATAGACGGGATCGCCGCAATAGAAGTGAAGAGCGACGGGGAAGCGCTGGCGGCCGCTCGTTCTATACTAAAATATTTGCCGTCCAATAACTCAGAGGGAACGCCCGACGAATTGTCTAAGGACATAACAGGAAGAAGCGTTGATTTTTCAGTATATTCTTCAAGCAAAGACGCCCGCGATTTGATTGCGGCTATTTCCGACGAAGGAACTTTTTTAGAATTCTTCTCCGCATATTCTCCCGAGGTAACGACGGGAATTGTTTCCCTCGGCGGAGTCGCCGCTGGAATTATCGCCACTAATAAATCTGTTGAAGTTGGGACGCTTACGGCTTGCGGAGCAAGAAAAGCCTCCAGAATGGTATCGCTTCTTGATTCGTTTAATCTTCCTATTATTACGCTTATAGATTCTCACGGATTCTCGATGACTGTCGACAGCGAGAGAGCTCCTTTTATATCGGAATTTGCAAAACTGGCTCATTCATATGCTTCGGCTACGGCTCCGATGATCACTCTTGTGGTCGGCGAAGCTTACGGAACAATATTTACCGTAATGGGATCGAAGTCTATAGGCGCCGACGTCGTATACGCGCTGGACACCGCCGCGATAGCTCCGATGAACGCCGCTACCGCCGTTGCGTTTCTTGAAAACGACAAAATAGAAGGAAACGTAACGCGCGAGGATCTTGAAAGCAAATGGACTGAAACGGTTGCGTCTCCTATAGAGGCCGCCTCTTCCGGAGAGATAGACGATATTATTTCCGCAGAAGAATCGAGGGCGAAACTTGTTTCGGCAGTATATATGCTTTCTCAAAAAAGCGCGCGTCCCGCGTCTCGCAAACACTTTAATATGCCGCTGTAATTTTTGAAATGGAGAATAACATGAATTTTCTACCTTTGTTTGCGGAAGCGAATTTTGACTCCGTAATGAATAACGGTCTTTCCTTGTCGGAAAAGGCTTTTCAGGCTGGTCAGATGCTTTTAATGGGACTGGGGACTGTTTTCGCCGTCCTGTTTGTAATTTGGCTTGCGTTGACTATCTTTAGGGTTATTGTCCACGATATACCTCAAAAGAGAGCTAATGCAAAGCAGAAAAAGGCTGGAGCAACTTCAGACATAGAGGAAATAGGCTCAATCGAGGATAAAGATACGGCTGCGCCGGATCAAAATCTTGAAACCGTAGCCGTAATTACCGCCGCAATTCAGGCGTATATGGATTCTCAGGGAGCCGGAAACACTGCGTTTAAAGTAGCGTCGTTTAAACGAAAAGGCTCGGCCGCTCCGTGGAACGGAAACAGTATAATATAACGAAAAAAGAAAGGTAATTATTAAACTATGAAAACTTACGATATAACTGTAAACGGCGTAACATATGAGGTCGTCGTAGAGGAAAAAAACGAGCATACGGCATCCGCGACTACTTCTAAGCCTGAAATACCTGCAGCTCCCGCGTCTACCGATCCTAAACCGGCGGCAGCTCCTTCCGGCAGAGCCACCGTAAACGCTCCTATGCCCGGAACTATTCTCAGACTTAACGTTAAAGTGGGAGACAAGATTGAGAAAGATTCTCTTGTTTGCATAATGGAAGCAATGAAAATGGAGAACGAGATATTCGCTCCGGTTTCCGGTACCGTAGCGGCTATAAACGCGCCGCAGGGAGCTTCAGTTTCGTCGGGCGACGTCATCGTAACGCTCGCGTGAAACTCCGGAAATTTAATTAAGGAGCGCTGAAAATTGGATTTCATATTAGACTTTCTGAACTCTACGGGCTTTGCTGAATTTGCGTCTGATCCGGTGTTTTTAATAAAAACTCTCATAATGTACGCAATTGTAGGAGTTCTGGTATATTTAGCGGTTGTAAAGGGCTTCGAACCGCTGCTGTTGCTGCCGATCGCTTTTGGTATGCTGCTCGCCAACTTGCCTGGAGCCGAATTATTCCATATGGAAAAATTCTTTTTAGGCGATCATGTAGATATAGCGCAAGTTATAAGCGAGGGCTCTCTTCTAGACTTTTTGTATCTTGGCGTAAAATTGGGAATTTATCCGTCGCTTATCTTCCTCGGAATAGGAGCTATGACTGACTTTACTCCGCTTATCGCCAACCCTAAATCGCTGTTTCTGGGAGCGGCGGCTCAGCTTGGCGTATTCGTAGCGTTTGCAGGCGCGCTTTTCATCGGTTTTACTCCTAAAGCGGCTGCGGCTATCGGAATTATAGGCGGAGCGGACGGTCCTACGGCTATTCTTGTAACAAAAACGCTGGCGCCGGTTCTTTTAGGAGCTATCGCAATTGCTGCGTACAGTTATATGGCGTTAATACCTATGATACAGCCTCCGTTTATGAAGCTTCTTACAACTAAGAAAGAACGCGCTGTTGTCATGACGAACTTGAGAACCGTCTCAACTTTGGAAAAGGTTATTTTTCCAGTTATGGTTACGCTGATTGTTACTATAATTGTGCCGGACGCCGCGCCTCTCGTAGGATTTTTGATGCTTGGAAACTTATTTAACGTTTCGGGAGTAACGGATCGCCTTTCTAAAACCGCCCAAAACGAACTTATAAATATAGTTACGATCTTTTTAGGGGTTTCAGTAGGAGCTACGGCAAACGCTGAAAACTTCTTGTCAACGACAACTTTGTTCATAATTGCGTTAGGCCTTCTTGCATTCTGTCTGTCCACATGCGGCGGATTGCTTTTCGGTAAGTTGATGTATGTAATTACTAGAGGCAAGATAAACCCTCTTATAGGCTCGGCCGGAGTGTCGGCGGTGCCTATGGCCGCGCGAGTAGCCCAAAAAGTTGGACAGCAGGAAAATCCGTCGAATTTCTTACTGATGCACGCCATGGGACCGAATGTCGCGGGAGTTATTGGTTCGGCTGTAGCAGCCGGGGTGTTCCTGACATTTTTCGCTTGATTTTCGTAAAGGATAAAATATATGGCTAAAGTTAAAATTACTGAAACTGTGCTAAGAGATTCTCATCAGTCGCTTATTGCCACGAGAATGACTACGGAAGAAATGCTTCCGATTCTTTCAAAAATGGACGCCATCGGATATCATTCCCTTGAAGCGTGGGGAGGCGCTACGTTTGACGCGTGTCTTCGCTTTCTTGGAGAAGATCCTTGGGAGCGTCTTAGAAAGATTAGAGATAAGGTTAAAAATACAAAACTTCAGATGCTTTTCCGGGGACAAAATATTCTTGGATATCGTCACTATGCCGACGACGTCGTCGAATATTTCGTTCAGAAGTCTATTGCTAATGGAATAGATATTCTTAGAATCTTTGACGCGCTTAACGATTCCAGAAACCTAAAATGCGCTATAGACGCGACAAAGCGCGAAGGAGGGCACGTTCAAGCCGCCATTAGCTACACTGTAAGCCCGGCGCATTCGAACGAATCTTTCGCAAAATATGCAAAAGAACTTGAAGAAATGGGCGCCGACTCGATATGTATCAAAGACATGGCCGGACTTCTTACGCCATATGCCGCGTATGACCTTGTTAAAGCCCTTAAGGAGACTGTTTCCATTCCTCTTCAGCTTCATACGCATTATACCACGGGCCTTGCGTCTATGACCGTGCTTAAGGCCGTTGAAGCCGGAGTCGATATAGTGGACGCAGCTATTTCTCCTATGGCGCTCGGCACTTCTCAGCCGCCGACTGAAGCGATTGTGGCTACTCTTGCCGGAAGCGAATACGATACGGGTCTTGATCTTGAAAAACTTAATGAAATCGGCGCGTATTTTACTCCGCTCAGAGAAAAATATATTGAATCCGGATTGCTTGATCCCAAAATGCTCAAGGTGGACGTTAAGGGGCTAATATATCAGGTTCCCGGAGGAATGCTTTCTAACCTTGTTTCTCAGCTTAAGCAGCAGGGAAAGAGTGAAAAGCTTGACGAAGTTCTCGCGGAGGTCCCGAGAGTTCGCGCTGACGCCGGTTATCCTCCGCTGGTAACGCCTTCATCACAAATCGTAGGTACGCAAGCTGTTCTTAACGTTATAATGGGGGAGCGTTATAAAATGGTGTCGAAGGAATTTAAGGGTCTTGTTCGCGGAGAATATGGAAAAACTCCGGTTGAGATCGACAGCGAATTCCGCAAAAAAATCATCGGCGCGGAGAAACCGATAACGGGACGTCCGGCAGACGCTCTAAAACCGGAACTTGAAACGTTGCGAGAGCAGATAAAAAAATACGCTGAGCAAGAGGAAGACGTTCTTTCATACGCTTTGTTCGAACAGGTAGCCGTGAAATTCTTTGAAGAGAGAAAAAATAAAAAATATGGGGTTGACTCAGAACACAGCGACGCTAAAGTGGGAGTGCATTCCATATAGTAAAAAAGAGGGGATACTTGCCAGTAAGGCGAATATCCCTTTTTTATATAGTTTTATATGTATCAATACGAGCATACGCAAATTGGAAAATGAAAAATGATAACAATAATCGACGGATCCGAAACCTTAAGAGGAAAAACGGTTAGAAAATTGCTTATTAAATCTGGATTTCCATGTAATTTATGCAATCCCAATGAATTTATAAATTCAAAGGACGCTGTAATTTCATTTAAGTTATCTGATTGTAAATCTGTTATGGATGAAGAGCTTATCATTTTAGCCGACGGAAAAGCTTTTGGAAATTCTGCGCGTCGTAGAATAGAGTTAAATAGAATTGTTGAAAGATGCGCTGATTTATTAAGCGTAAAATATGGGGTTAACGTTGAATCCTTTGGTATAGGAAGATTATATGTAGACGGCAATAAAGCGCATATAAGAGGAAACGCATTACGAATTACATATACGGAAAAACTAATACTTAAGTATCTGTCTTTTTACAGCCATAGGTGGAATAGTATTTCAGATATCGCCAACCATTGTATAGATTCAAAAAGCATCAATTCAATACCAGTGCATATACACAACATCAATCAGAAGACGAGATTTTATTCTTGCATTCCACTTATTGAATCGAAAAGAAATATTGGATATAAAATTATTATATAATCTTTTTAGAGCGTTGAGTTTAAATTTAGATATATTATTGCAGGTTTTGATCAATAATTTCATATTTGGAATTATCAATTTTTTGCGACGCTTCGTATAACCTTTTGATACTGTTGTCGACTCCTTCTTTCAGACTTTCATGATAAAACGATATCTTATTTTGCATATCCTGGTATTTTCTTTCAAGCTCGTTTGAAAGAGATTTTGACGAACAGGCGGCGTCTTCCACATAAGTATAAAAGTCTTTAACGAAGTTTTCTATATTTTCATTTGTATTTTGAATAACTTCAAACGTTAAAGACCGCATTATTTCCGTAAGTCGATCAATATTTGCTTCCGCCTTATCGTCGGCGTTCTCCACTATTTTTTTTGCCTTTTTTTCAGCCTGTCTGACAATATCGTCGGCGTTTTTTGCGGCGTTTATTAGTATATTTCCTACCTGCGCGCTAATTTTGTCGTAAAGCTCCGATTTTAATTTATCATATGTATTTTTATTTTCTATTGAACTTATATTACAGGAATAATTCTCGCATTTTTTCTCGTCTGGTTTTAATTCATCTTCTTTTTCAATGCTCTCTAATGAAGGTTCAGCTTTAAATTGACTGGATTTCAGTTGTTCCGTTAGTAAGCTGTTTTCAGCCTCCAACTCCGATATTCTTTCCTGCAATCGGTTGACGCAATCCTTCGATTTGTTTTCATTCTCTTTGAAACGGCGATCCATTTCAAGTATATATGAATTTACGTCTACTTTATTATAGCCCCTCATTGATAACCTGAATTTTATATTTTCCCCCATTATATAATCTCTCCTGCATATAGCTGTCGTATTATATAATATAGTATCATATTTTCAAAGAAAATGCAATATGTCTTTAATTCTCAGGGATGTTCATGACAGAGGAACGCTCCCCATAATTATTTTTTCACCTAATGGAACGGTTGACGAAACGTTAAATTTTTCGCTTCCTTTGGGAAAAATCAGCTCGCCTTCAACGTCTATTTTAAGCATAATTTTATATAACGATTGATTTATTCCGGCGCTTTCAATATTGCTTGATACGGACGAAGAGATAGACGTGCTCATATATACTTTTATATTGACTGGAAATCCTTTTCCAGAAAAGAATTGATTATTCATTAAAGAACCTACCGGAATTTTTATAGATATTACAGAGGTTTGTTCGAGCTTTTCTTTTAGCAGAGTTATAATTTCATTTTCGGCTAAATTGATTAGTTCAGTGTTTATTGCATATGACGAGCTTTTATTCTTTGTTTTGTCAGTTTGTGTAAAACATGCTTCGGCAAAATTTTTATGTGTTTCAAGAAATTCGCGCGTTGATTCTTTTATCATAACCACAGTTTTTTCCTTTGCCTCTCGCATAACAGATTCTCGAACCCTATCTGTAACAATGCGATTATAGGAAAAAATTGATAGTAAAATTCCAGCTATAATAACAACTGCAATAAATAACTTAAATTTAAAATTGTATTTGGGCATATTTCGTTTGAGCTTAAAGTTCATAACTTCTCCCATCTATATAAAATACGTCAAATATTACTTGTCGGTATAGACTTTTCAAAGGATTTGTGGTACTATATATAACGATATACTTTATGGTAAAAATGGCAATAATATATTATGATAATACCGACGCTTCTATGTGTGAATAATAGGAGAATTTGACAATGAAAATAATTAATATACCGACGCGGGGATTTTCATCAAACTGTTATCTTTTAATTTCAGAAAACGAAGGGGTTATTATAGATCCGTCAGCTGAACTTTCAAGTATTACTCGAACTTTGAGAGAAAAACAAGCTTCCGTCAAATATATATTACTTACGCACGCTCATTTCGATCATATGTTGTTTCTAGAAGAAGCAAGAGAAACGCTTGGCGTTCCTCTTTTGGTACATGAAAACGACGCTTCGGCTCTTGTAAATCCTAATCTTAGTTTGTTTTGTATGCTTGAGCAGGATAAATCGTTTGCATTCCCAGAGCATACCCTTTCAGGCGGAGAAAAGTTATCTGTCGGCGATGAATATATAGACGTTATTCATACGCCGGGGCATACTCCTGGTTCCGTATGCTATAAATGCGGAAATAAGCTTATTACGGGAGACACATTGTTCAATATGTCTATTGGAAGAGACGATTTTCCAGGAGGAGACGGAAAAGCTTTACGTAATTCAATAAAGATATTGTGCGAATTGCCGGACGAAACGGAAATATATCCCGGTCATGGAGAATCGTCTACAATTGGAAACCAAAAAGAAAAGAATCCTTATGTTCGTATATGATGATTCTTTTAACATGTTTAACTTTATTTATGAAAGGAAAATATTAAATAATGGACTACAATCGCCTAGCGGACATGCTTTTTCCCAACGTAGATATTACGCCGGAAGAATATGAATCTACAGCTCCTAAGCGCGCTCTCCCCGATGGAGCGAAAGTGACTCGTTTTGCTCCCAGCCCTACCGGATTTGTTCATTTTGGAGGAATGTTTCCCGTGACTGTCGGAGAACGGCTCGCCCACCAAAGCGGAGGAGTTTTCTATCTGGGAATAGAGGATACCGATAGTAAAAGGGAAGTAAACGGAGCCGCCGCGGCGCTGATCCGCGTTTTGGAACATTACGGTATTTATTTCGACGAAGGCGCAGTCCTTGACGAAAATGAGGAAATAACTGATAAAGGCGATTATGGACCGTACAGACAAAGTCAGCGAAAAGAAATATATCATATATATGCTAAGCAACTTGTCAAAGAGGGAAAGGCCTATCCAGTATTTTCTACTAAAGAAGAAATGGAGGCCATGAACTCGGTCGATAAAAAAACGCAATTAAAAAATAGAGACTGGCATAACGCGGAAGAACTTCTGGAAGAGGAAAAGCAAAGAATGCGTTCGTTTACTATGAAGGACGTTGAAAGAAATTTGGAGGACGGCAATCCTTTTGTAATTAGAATGCTTGCCGACGGAGATCCTAAAAAAACGTTTAAAATTACCGATCTTGTAAAAGGCAACCTTGAGCTTCCTGAAAATGACAAAGACGAAGTACTTTTGAAAAGCGACGGTATTCCGACTTATCATTTCGCTCACGCAGTCGACGATCACCTCATGGGAACAACTCATGTAATCAGGGGAGAAGAATGGCTTTCAAGTCTTCCTCGTCACGTAATGCTTTTCAGATATCTTGGATTTAAGCTCCCTAAGTATATGCATATATCTCAACTTATGAAGGTTGACGAGAACGGTTCGAAGAAAAAGCTGTCTAAGCGGGATATGGGAGCTAATATGGACGATTATAAGAGGCTCGGATATGCCCCGGAATGCGTTATGGAATATGTGATGACCTTACTTAATTCCAACTATGAGGAATGGCATACGGCGAATCCTGAAAAAAGCTATGTTGATTTCCCATTTAATATAAAAAAGATGAGCTCTTCCGGATGCTTATTTGATTTTAATAAATTTAACGACGTTTCAAAAAACATAATTTCAAAGATGACTGCCGAAGAGGTTTATGAAAAGGTTTCAGCATGGGCCGACGAATTTGATCATCAATTCGCCGAAGTTTTTAAGAAAGATCCTCAATATACAAAGTCTATCTTGTCGATAGGAAGAGGCGGTAAAAAGCCTCGGAAGGATATCGTTTCATGGAATGGAGTTAAAGATTATATCGGCTTTTTCTTCGACGAATTTTTTGAAATTAAAGATCAATATCCCGATTCTTTCGAGAAAGAAGATATAAAGACGATTCTAAAAAAATTCTCTCAATCTTATAGCTATGACGACGATCAAACGGAGTGGTTTGAAAAAATAAAAAAAATATCCGAGGAATGCGGGTTTGCATCAGATATGAAAGCGTATAAACAAAATCCCGAGTTATACAAGGGAAGCGTTGCCGACGTATCAATGTTTCTACGTATCGCGGTCACGGGGGCTATGAACTCGCCCGATATGTATACCGTTATGCATATACTCGGTAAAGACAAAGTTATAGACAGAGTGAAAAAAATGATAAATAAACTTTGAGGTGAAAGCTTATGATAGAAATGGCTTCTAATTTTATCCATGATATTATCGATTCAGATCTTGAAAACGGTCGTGAAGATCATGTTCATACAAGATTTCCTCCCGAGCCGAACGGTTATCTCCATATCGGAAGCGCCAAAGCAATATATATAAATTGCTTTACAGCAAAAAAATACGGTGGTAAATTTAATTTAAGATACGACGATACTAATCCCTCTAAAGAAGATACCGAATACGTAGATTCCATATACGAAGATCTGAAATGGCTTGGAGCCGAACCTACCGGCGGAATTTTTTACGGTTCGGATTATTTTGACGATTGCTATAAATACGCTGAAAAGCTTATAATGAATGGAAAAGCGTATGTGTGCGACTTATCGGCTGACGAAATGAAAGAATATAGGGGCACGCTAACCGAACCCGGAAAAGAAAGTCCGTATCGCAACCGTTCAGTTGAGGAAAATCTTGATCTTTTCAGAAGAATGAAGAATGGAGAATTCCCGGACGGATCTAAAACCCTAAGAGCAAAGATAGATATGTCGTCTCCGAATATGAATATGCGCGATCCTGCGATTTACCGTATCGTCCGCGCCCATCATCATCGTCAAGGCGATAAGTGGCTCATATATCCTTTATACGATTTTGCGCATCCTATTCAAGACGCTATAGAGGGAATAACTCACTCTCTCTGTTCTCTTGAATTTGAAAATCACCGCCCGCTATATGATTGGGTCGTCAATAACATTGGTTTTGAATCCAAACCTCATCAATATGAATTCGCTCGTTTAAACGTAACGTACACGGTAATGAGCAAACGTTATTTAAGATATTTAGTAGAAAATAAATTAGTAGACGGCTGGGATGATCCACGCATGCCGACTATATGCGGTATGCGCCGTCGAGGATATTCTCCGGACGCAATATTTGAGTTTGTTCGTCGAGCGGGTATTGCGAAAGCGTATAGCCTTGTGGATTACGAGCTTCTAGAGTATTGTATACGCGAAGAGCTGAACAGAGTAGCGCCTCGTCGGATAGCGGTTCTTGACCCTATTAAAGTTACCATAACGAATTTTCCGGAGAATGAAACCGAATACTTTTCTCTTCCAAACCATCCTGGAAATCCGGATATGGGTTCTCGTCAAGTACCGTTTACTCGAAATATATATATTGATAGGGAAGATTTCTCCGAGAATCCACCGCCGAAATTTTTTAGAATGAAGCCTGGCGGAGAAGTTCGCCTTATGGGATCGTATATTGTAAAGTGCAACGACGTTATAAAGGACGAGCGTGGAAATATTACGGAAATACGTGTAACGGCAGATTTAGAAACAAAAAGCGGAGTTCCTTCAGACGGAAGAAAAATAAAAGGGACTATACACTGGCTTTCTGTCGAACATGCGGAATCAATAAGAATTATGCATTACGATAAGCTGTTTACAATTAAAAATGTGTCTGATATTCCTGAAGATAAAACGTACAACGACTATTTAAATCGTGAATCTTCAATAGAAATACCCCGCGCATATGTAGAGCAGGGAATTGATCGCACGGCCGGCAGCCGTTATCAATTTGTTCGACTTGGTTATTACGTGGCCGATTCCAAAAATTATGGAACCTTTAACCGTATAGTCTCGCTAAAAGATAGCTTTAAACCCAAACAATAAAAAACATTGTATTTGCTTATTAGCATAAAAAGAGACAATATACAAAAGAATATTAAGAAGAGGTGATGCTTGGGGTACCTAGTCTTTCAACAGACATAGAAATGCTTAAATTTCTTTAAAAAAATCCCCAATTATTTCTCAAATTGTATATACAGAGAATATAAATGAATATGATGTCCATCAATATATAATAGATCACATACATTATGGCGGTCTTATCATTGTTGCGGTTTTCCATAATTTATGTACAAAAAATCTCCTATGGTTTCTTTATTTTACCATAGGAGATTTTTATTAGAATGAATTATCTAATTTATAAGGACTTGTATACTATCTATTTTTTAAATTCTGATTTCTATCGAAAGCCGGGTTATATCCATAGAAATTCTTGTAATTCATATTATCTTGGGCTATTCTTAATGCGTCGCCAAAACGCTGATAGTGCACAAGCTCGCGCTCTCTTAAGAATTTTATCGGGTCACAAACATCTGGGTCATCGACAAGGCGTAGTATATTGTCGTACGTGAGTCGCGCTTTTTGCTCTGCTGCAAGGTCTTCATTAAGATCAGCTAATACGTCTCCGGTACTAGCTATATATTTTGTGTCGAATGGAACGCCGGAGGTATCGCATGGAAATACTCCCGCAGTATGGTTGACAAAATATCCATCAAAACCAGATTCTTTTATTTGTTCAGGGCTCATGCACCTTGTAAGCTGATGCATAATAGCGCCTATAATTTCCATATGAGCAAGTTCGTTTAACCCAATATGTTATCAATTATGAAAGACCATACATAAAGCTATTTGTTAGACTTTGGCATTTTGGGATACAACGTTAACTCAAAATCATCAGCGGCGTTATTCCAACGGCCTTTTTTAGTTTTAAGATAGACAACCTTTTCTAACACTTCTTTCAGCATATCGTTTTTTGCCTTTGCATTAGGAAGAACATCGTATACATCTAGTAGGCGCTCAACCTTTGGAATAATCTGTTTACGAGCTTCTTCGCGCGATTTGTCGGCAACGATATCTGTGCTTAGAGCTAGACGATCAGCTTCATTTTTTTTAATACGTTCTGAGAGTTTGCGCGATCGTTCAAGAAACTGCTCAGTAGTATAAACGCTCTGTTCCAAAAGATCATGTGTGTTATCGAGCTGCTTGTTAAGCGTCGTATATTCTGCGTCAAGACGGCGGAGGGCTTTTTCTTTCATAGCCACAATAGCGTCAGAAGAATCTTTATTCTCGCCATTTTCCCACTGTAGTTTATATTCGGAGAGCCAATCCCGCAGAGCGTCCAAAACGCCGCGTTCGACATGATGTAGAGAGCAGCTTACATTATCGCAAGCAGTGTCGGCGCATAGAAGGGTATCAGGATATCCGTTTTGGTTGTATGGCCTCCTTGTCATACGATGGCCGCATTTTGCACATACGACTATACCGGCAAGAGGGTTTTTGACCGTTCCACGTTCGCCAATCGGCCGTGGAGGGTTGCTCGATATAAAATCCTGCGCCGTATTGAATACTTCATTACTGACAATCGGAGGGTGAAGGCCATCAGCTATGGTGCATTTTTCAAGCGGGGCGCGAGGACGTTCTTTTACAACATGTCCGCCCGCCATTTTTTTTACATCTGGACGCCAATTCCATCGAATCTTACCGATATAGACTGGGTTTATCAAAATATCGCGAACAGTGGCCGGGGACCAATGATCGCTTTTTCGAGGCGGAATTTTAAGAGAGTTTAATCGACGTACAATAAGCGACACGCCGAGGCGGCGGAAAGAGCCGTCGGACTGTTTTTCGCCTTTTGTGTACCATTCAAATATCATACGAACGACATCAGCTTCTTCCGGGAGCGGTTCTAATGTATATCCTTTATCACCGTTGATTTTAACTCGTTTATATCCGTAAGGAGATTGACTGCCAACGTATTTTCCTTCCTTTACGGAAGAAAGCCTGCCGCGTTGTAAACGGCGATTTATGGTTTTATATTCCCGTCGAGACATAAAAAGACCAAACTCAAAATATTCCTCGTCAAATTCATTATTTGGATCGTAGTCTTTAATTGGGGTTATAATTTTGGTGTCGGAAAATTTGAATGTTTGAGCCACAATCCCTTGGTCCACCGTATCTCCACGCGCAAGACGTTCAACTTCCATAACGAGAACGCCGCTCCACAGACCTTGTTCAACCTCAGATAGAAGCTGTTGAATAACCGGACGAGCCGCAATAGTTTCTCCGGAAACAATTTCTCTATAGATTTGCGTTATTTCCAAATGTCTGCGTTTTGCAAGATCCAGCAGAGTATTGATATGGCGAGAAAGCGTTTCTCCTTCTCCACGTGCCTCCGCCTCCGCGTCAGCGCGGGATTTACGCACATATAGGCAGTACGGCATTAATCAATTACCTCCATTTTATCATATGTGGCTTATATCCCCCATAACTAAAGATAGGGGTACTACACTACAGATGATAATTATATCATACGTTTTTTACGTACGTCAATATATTATATTTAAGAGGGCAGAAAATGAGGCGAGAGAAGGGAAGTGAAACCAAAGAAAAAGACAGACGATTTTCCGCCTGTCCGATAGACTAGTATAGAAAATAGGTGGGGCGACCTTCCCACATCTCCAATAAAGGCGACGGCTACCCGTTCCGTCCTCTATTTCTATTATACTATTTTTTCATATTCGGATTCGCTTAAGTGTGCTTCTTGTGAGATCGACACACGCATACGTCATTATCGCCATGGTTTTTATCATACCAAAGAATAAAAATTTTTGCCAACAAATCCGATTTCTATAGAGCATGCGGCATCCTGTTGAAAGTTCGGTAATCCTTCATAGTGCACTGCATGCAATACTTTTGATTTTTTCTTGAAAAACATATCAGTTTACGTTCCTTTGCTTATGTTGGATCATCGCCTACTTACGTACTATCGCTAATACGTCGGTTGGCTTTTTCTAATTTCACGCATTTTGACTTTTACTCTCTCATGAGCTTCTGTTAGTAATTCTAAAACAGAAGAGGAAAGCCAGGGCTCTTTAGTAATATCGGGAATAATAAATTCTTTCATTTGGATGGGCAAGCTGAAATTAGCTAATATAAGTTTATCATTTTCATTAGATTCAATATTGTCAATTCTCAAAAAGCCTTCTTCAAATCTTTCTATGAAAATTTCTTCAAGAGTAATCTCAAACAGATCATTTAGCCCATTTTCTCCGCAGATGTATCGTTTATTCGTGAATCCCCACAAACGGTATGTGCTGATAATATCATAAGGAGTCAAGAAACCGCGTAATTTAAGACACGCCCACAAATATGCGGTTCCATTTAGATTGG
Source organism: uncultured Eubacteriales bacterium (assembly GCA_949747515.1). Classification (GTDB taxonomy): domain Bacteria; phylum Bacillota; class Clostridia; order Oscillospirales; family CAG-272; genus RUG11130. The sequence goes on along the minus strand of CATKFO010000034.1, from coordinate 6,759 downwards.
ACGCAAACTTTTCTAATGACTCCCCATTGTTCTTTGTCATGGCGTAGGCTGCAAGCGCGTTTGAAGTGTAAAAATCAAAAGAATCGTTTTGATGATACTTTCTAAGTTTAAGAATCATATTTACCGCGTCTTCACTTTTTTCGGTAAATAGATATCGTTCTAAGCCGTAATAAAAGAGAAATACATACCCTATGGAAATGGGTTTGCTAACGTCTTCGAGCCAATTAAGATATATAGAGCGTTGCTCGGGGGAGATCGAACTGTATGATGGAGAGTAATCAAGCTTGACTCCATTCCACATATCAGAACCTTTTGATATCGGAAGAGATAGATCAATTAACGACGGTTCGTCTATTAGCCCAGGCACATTAGATGAAGTTTTGCCCTTTATCCAAAGAAGCGACATTATATCGCTCGGGATCTGATATTCGTCAAAAGAACAGGATTGCGGATTTGCATCGATAAAATTTTTATCAGAAACAACATTAACTTTTGCAATATTCGTGCTTTTCAGCGCATTAGATAAATCGAGCGTTGCTAAATGCATCTCCATTTCATCGAGCAGCAATTTATATTCAGCCATTTCTTTAAACGTTTCTTCCGCTTCTTCCAATTTAGAAATCGTCTTTTTATATCGATTCTCTTTGCCCTTTGCGGTTTTCAAATTTTCAATTTGTTCAAAAGTGTGCTGCCCATATCTTTCAAGGAATAAAAGCCTTAGGGGATGCGAGGCGTTGATAACCGAGAGGCAAGCGTCGTGACACTTTAGTTTTTTTATGCCGCGAGCCCCAACTTGCTCCGCTTTTAAAAGAGTGCGTGCTTTTTGCATTACGAGATCGTGGCGCATACAAAAAACGTCGATATTTAAAGTAGACTCGGCCAAAGTGAAGCTTTCGCGCATAATTTCCACGTCTCTTTGCGCTTGCATAAGCGTGTAGTATTTTCGCATTTCTTTTTCAGTGTAATTAAGATTGTCTACCACCGGGTCATATGAAATATCTTTTTTACTCTTTTTTAAGCTTTTTAATTCTTTTTTCCGTTTTCTCTGCTCTTTCTTTTCGTTTGCTTTCATCCTTTCCTTTTTAGTTTTTCTTATCAGCATAAAAGCAATTACAGCCGAAATAATCGAAATAATAAACAAAGTAATATTTCTATCTTTTATAGCGTCAATCATAAGCATAATCGCAACATAAGCAAATACAACGCCGTAAATAAATTTTAATACCCGCATACTTGTATTCTACCCTCCAAGCGTTTAATAAAAAAATTTTTGATAAATAATATAATTAGTCTTGCTTTAAATGCAGTTTGAACGCATTATAGACTCATTTTTACCGGCATACTTATATTGTGTCGTAAATGATCGTTGTGAATCGTAGTGTGTATATAGAGGGAAAAATGGACAATATAGTAAAACAATGCCGAAAAAAGAAATATTGGTCTCAGGCTGAACTTGCCGTAATGTCCGGTATATCACAAGCAGCCATAAGCGATATCGAAAGAAAACGATATATCCCCCGCGTAGACGTTGCTTTAAGGATCGCAAAAGCATTAAATTCGACAGTTGAAGAACTATTTATCCTCGAAATATAAAAGTTGTTAAAAAAAGGTGGTGAAAGAAAAACACAAAAACATATTTACAGAACGGTTGTTCTGTGATACAATAGGAATACTAAAAGGGAGGAGCTAAGAATGGAGGATTTACATATAGAAACGACCGATTTACAAGATAAGATTAAAAGATTAACTCCCGAAAACAAGAAAAAACTTAATGATTTTCTTTCTCTTGCTGAGACAAAAGATAATCGATGTAAGCTTCAGCTTCTTGAAGCTTCTCAGGAGAGAGCGCGTTAAGTCTTTCCATTATCTCGCGTTCCAAATCAGAAAGCTCTTCGGTACTGCCGAGGGGCTTTTCTTTTTTGTCTGTTTCATCTCTCAAATATGCGACCGTAGTATTAAGCAAATCTGCAATGGTAGAAAGACGATCATCTGGAATATCGCGTCCGCTATTTTGTATATCGTTAAAATATACCCTTGCAACGCCAATTTTCCCACAAATAAAAGACAAACTTAGCCCCTGCTCTTTAGAAAGTTCTTTGATTTTATTGATATTAACCAAGATGAACACTCCTTCTTTGTGTAAATTGATATTCTTACAAAATGTAAGTGAAACATATTGACAACTTACATTTTGTAAGATATAATATATACAGACAAGCGAGCACGCCTTATTTTGAAAAAACGCTCTCGCTGTCTGCGAAATAATTCTTATGTATTAAGGATAATCGTACCCGCCTCCGTTTGTATTGCATCGTTTCAAGCGGGAGAATCCTTTTCTGAATCCTTTTAGCATCCCATATTTATTGATAGAAAGAATCATGTATTCAGAACAGGAAGGTTCAAATCGACATTTGTTTCGAACTGATTCGGGGGCATAACGTTGATATATTTTGATAATGCAAATCAAAGATCGTTTGGCATTTATAAAAATATAGCTTAACGAAAGCGCGCATATAATTGCGATCCGAACATAAGCTGACACACCACTGTATTTTAAAATAACCCCAACTGCAAACAAAAATACTATTGGTATAAAAACATAACAGCTTATTCTAAACCATTTTATAGACGGCCGCGATAACTTCCTAACATAAGATATACTTCTTGGGTCTTTGTCATCATATATAAGTTTATTGCTTATTTCGTCAACACTCGGAAGATGATCTGAATTAAATTCTATCGTCTTCATGGAATTACGATGGGTCTACGTCTTTTTCAAAGATTAGCATATAATAACTGGTTGGCACTGGTTTGTTAAAACATCCTGGCTTTTCAGTAATTACTATGGTTTCCATAGAATGATATTCCCAGCCGAGCGTAGCTTCTCGATTGATTATTTCCTCAAACGTATAAAATGCTGCTTGCATATGTCCTTTCTCTACTTTAATACTTTGAGGGCCGGGAACTGCTTTATACCTTTTCATCTTTACTATTCTCCAATAAAGAATTAATTGATTGTCATAGGTAAAACTTAAATCCACTGAACATACAAGCACAGCAGACCACATTTTCAAAAATAATGCTGTGCTAACAATACACCGACGGAGTAGAATAAATTTATTCTTCACCAAAGGCATAAGAAAATCCGCCCGGCAGAGCCGAACATGCGATATGTAATTATTCCAAAATCAATATAGCATAATGGATCGTTTTTGTCAAGGCAGAGCAATGAAAAATGTAGAAAGGAGGCAGGAAGGGTGAATGATTTGAAAAAAGAAAGCGGCTGAATTAACAGCCGCATAGAAATTCACCTTAAATTTATAATCATTTCAGTTCTATCGCATTTGAGATTCAGCGTAAGCGGCCCATCCGATTCAACGACTTCGTTAGGTACGCTAAAAGCAATAATTCCGGAAAATTCCGTAAGAGGATTTAGGGTTTGGTCGTGTAAATCGGTATCAAGTCCTAATAAGTGCGTTGAAGAATAAGTGTATTGACCATCGTACTTAATTGACACGCCGTCTTTCGCGCTATACGATTTGAGGAATGTATTTGATGAGCTTCCAACGTTTTTAACAGTCACGTTCGCTACGGCGTATTTATTGCCGTCATCCGGGTTGAATGAGAAATAATCTCCGTTAGCAATTGAATCCAAAAATTCAAAAGAATTAACGGTAACATTCCAATCGCCTACGCTGACGGTATCTCCTATAGCAAAAGTTTCTGTTGCATTGGTTTCCAGCGCGCTTGTTTCCGGCGGCTCTGCGGTAGCTCCGCTAACGTTAGTTCCGCTTTCAGTTACTAAGGTAGGCTTGTTGGATTCTGCGTTACAGGAAACTAATGAAAGCATAAGGAGCGCGGTTAAAGTAAAAGCAATAGTTTTCTTCACGAGTAAATCTCCTAACAAAAGAATTCGCACGTATGTCAAAAGAAAAAGAACAGTACGTATGCGGACATTTTACCGCAAAATAGATCAAATTGCAACAAAATTATTAAAAATTGTAAATGGAAACTATAAAAATATCTGGAGGACAAAACGAATGAAAAAAGAAAAGCCGCGCAATGAAGCGGAAATAAGAGAATTTATAACTCTGACGCAATCTTTAAGCAGGGAACAGCAGGCCGGATTATTGGTAATCATAAAGGGCGCGGAGCTGATGTCATGCAAAAAGAAAAAAAGCGGCCCAGCGTGTTACTGATCGCCGCTTTCCTGCTGAACTTCCCGAACAGACTTACGCAGAAACTCCATAAGATCGCCGCGCATGTCCTTAGGAAGCGAAAGGTAGTTATCAAGAATCTTTTTTTCAAGAGCGGTCATGTTGAACTCGGCCGCAAGCTTGCCGATCGTATCCGGCTCTCTTACCTCTCGGCCAAGCAGGTAATCTGTTGTTACATTTAAAATATCTGCTATTTGGCAAAGAATTTCATTATTTGGCTCCCTTTTCCCTTGCTCATAGCTTCGATACGTTGATAACGGTAAATGGAGCTCATCTGCAATATCCTTTTGTGTTTTGCATCTTGACTCTCGGGTTTGTTTTAAAATTTCAATATTCATATGCATCCCCCTTTTTATCATAATAACACAAAATGTATTACGTGTCAAGCGAAAACAGAAGTATATAACACGATTTGTAATAATTAAACAATTATAAGTAATACGATTTGTGCAATTTTTTAGTAATAAAAGGTTGACTTATAACACGAAACGTATTATAATATACTCACGAGGTAAGACAAAACGTGTAAACAAGGCGACAGAAAGAGGAAACTTAAAATGAAAGAAGTAAAAACAGAAATCACAGGCAGAGACGAGCTTATAAGAAGAAACGTTCTTGCGCTCGGCTATCCGAAAGACAGCCGCATTACATACGGCGGCGCGGCTTACGAGAGAGTAGAAGTGTTCGCAAACGGAGAGTACATAGGTATTTGGGACGACGTGAAGCAAACGTTTGTCGATTGATTAAGATATAAGGAAGAAGAAAAAATGAGGCCGAACGCATGGATAAGCGCAGCGTTAAAAAGAAAAGGCATTACGCAAAAGGAACTTGCCGGCAGAATAGGGATGGACCCTACGATGCTAAGCAGAAAGCTAAGATGCGACCGAGAATTTCTGTATTCAGAAGTTGTAAAAATATGTATCGAATTGGATATAGAAAATCCATTACCGATCTTCGAGACAAAAAAGATTGAGCGAGATGCGGGAACATCTCACTCAGTTGGTAGAGCTATTTCTTCTTAGATGATTTTGTTTCGCGCTGCGAAAGAGCACTTCCAGCAGCACTTTTTGCCGCTTTTGAGTAGCGGCCATCTCGAAGAATTTTTGACGCCGTTCTCGCTACAGAACGACTTGTAGTTTTTCGAGACATAAGCCACCTCCTATCCTATAATTTACTATATAGTGTATCACATATTGACACTTATGTCAATATATCGTGGGATAGGAGCGCTAAAACGCGTAGAAGAGGGAGAGAAAATGAATAAAGTCCGGAGAAAGGTATTACAGGAAATATACAATATTATTTCTGACGCAAAGGATGATCTTAAGTTGGTATTTGAAGAAATAGAAAGGACAAAGAAAATGAGCGAATTGATAGAATTCATCGAACTGATTCAGCAGCAAAGCGAAGAAAAACAGCTCGAGCTTTACTACATCACAGAAGGCGTTAAACTAGTCGCTGAGAAGAGATAAACCGAGTCGAAAGAGAGGGGGCGAACGCAAATGGAATTAGGCGGAATTTTGATGGAATTTGTTCGAACAGTCTGTCTTTTATTAATCCTCAAAAAATTGGATAAGCGATAGAACAAATTCAATGGCATTACTAAAAAAATCGGAAATTTTTGAAACGATACGTCATAGGACAAAGCAATACATAAATAAAATCAAGAGGAGGTGATTGATTTGGTTGCAATAGGTAATGTGGTTAAGGAATTTAATATCAGGAATACCCGCATAAAGATATGCGACGATTACTGCAAGGACAAGAGTCAGGAAGAAATTGACGCTATTTTGGATCGTATAGCTAAATTGGCGATCGGCCCGCTTACATTTGCCGCCAACAACAGCGATAATGAAAATGAGTGAGACGGTCAACATTCAAATGTTGCGTTCCCCGCAAAGGCGGGGCGGTGGACAAGCTTAACAAATGAATTCAAAAAATATAGGAGGTAGAAAAAACGTGCGTTACCGTATTAAGGCCCGTCTCGCAGAATTAGGAAAGAAAAGCGTTGATGTTATAGAAGAAATCAAACGACGCGGAGTAAACTGCCGCGCTTCGCAGTTTTCAGACGCAATACACGAAAGGAAAAAGACTGAAACTGCGGATCGCATCTGCGAGATGGCGAACGATATCATTAGCGAGTGGGAGAAAGGAGTATGAAAGATTTCATATGACAAAGATTGAAGACGATGCGACAAAAGAAGAGATGATAAAAATAGAAATCTCCGTTGTAGACAGAGACGATCTTATAAGGAACGGCGTATATGCCTTTGGTTATCCGAAAGACTGCCGGATTACATATGGCGGAAAGACATACGGCAGAACCGAAGTATTTGCAGACGGCGAGTATGTGGGCGTTTGGGACGATGCAAAACGTACTTTTATCGATTAAAAGGGAAAAGCCCTTGCAAGATGGGGCTCTTACAAGGGCAATCAATAATGAGATATAAAATCACACATACGCATTATATCACATGATAACGATAATGTAAAGAGTTTTATATCAAAGAGGAAGAAGTCGAATGAAAAATATATGCGATAA
>CATKFO010000033.1 GCA_949747515.1 uncultured Eubacteriales bacterium | reverse complement strand
TATAATAGCAAAGCACGAGTTGATAACTGGGTGTGGCGCAGTTGGTAGCGCGCTACCTTGGGGTGGTAGAGGCCGCTGGTTCAAGTCCAGTCACTCAGATGAAGCAAGCCCGTCTTTTTACGTCGGGCTTGTTTGATTTGGAGATATAGCTCAGCTGGTTAGAGCGCACGGTTCACATCCGTGAGGTCTTGGGTTCGAGCCCCAATACCTCCATTGGAAGTCAAAAAGCTTCGGAATACCTTATAATAGGGCGTTTCGAAGCTTTTTATTTTAATTTTACAATAAAACTGGAGGATCCAAATTGAAGATCAAGAAAATTTTATCTCTTATTAACTTAAAAAACATAGTCATGCTAACGACCGCGGGAATAATAAACGCGATCGGAGTCACCCTGTTTCTCGCTCCCGTTAAATTATACGACAGCGGTATCTCAGGAGCTTCAATGCTTCTGTCTCAGTTAACCCCCGAAAGCCTGTCTCTGTCTTTTTTTCTTTTAATTCTTAATATTCCGTTATTTCTATACGGAGCCAAACGGCAAGGAAAAAGATTTACCGCGTACGCTATGTTCGCAGTATTCGTCTATTCCATAGTTTCTTGGCTTATTACGGACGTGCTGCCGGTCGACGTAAGCATAGCCTCCCCCCTTGCCGGCGCCGATCTTTTTCTGTGCGCGCTTTTCGGCGGCCTCATATCCGGTATAGGAAGCGGCCTCGCCATACGATTCGGCGGAGCCATGGACGGCATCGAAGTCATGGCGGTCATTTTTGCCAAGAGACTGGGAACGTCGGTCGGAACTTTTGTTATGGGATTCAATATTGTCCTATACATATTCTGCGGCTTCGCCGTAAACAGCTGGATACTGCCTCTTTACTCCATCGTCACATACGGAGCGGCTCTAAAAACCGTAGACTTTATCGTTGAAGGACTGGACCGCTCAAAATCCGCCATGATTATTACGTCTGAGGCGGATGAAGTATGCGCCGCCTTGGCCGAAGAATTCGGTCAGGGTATAACCAGAATCGAAGCGACGGGAAGCTTCTCCGGCAAACCGAAAACCGTCGTATACTTTGTTCTAAACAGATTCCAGATACGCAGGATGAAAGAAATCGTCCATTCGGTCGATTCCTCCGCATATATAACGATAAACGAAGTCGCGGACGTATTTCCCGCCAACAGATAATCCGACTAACTTAAGCTTAGTATCCGTTCTTTTTCGGCGTTTTAGCGATAAAAACAGGAAAAACCGACTTTGCTCCAGCGGCAATAAGAAGCTCCGCGGCAGCGCGCGCGGTCGCGCCTGTAGTCGCGATATCGTCAAATAAGATTATCCTTTTCCCGCGAGCCCCGTTTCTGTCTGCGACGTATAATGAGCGGGACGCGTTTTCAAATCTTTCGAACGACGAAAGCTTTTTCTGCACGCCGCCCTCGTATCTGCCAAGAAGATTTTTATACGAAATTCCAGTATAATAAGCTATTCTTAACGTCGTTTCTTCAGCATGATCAAATCCATATTTAGCCGCGTTTTTCTCAGAGCGCGGAGGAAATGTTAAAACGAACTCTTCCGAACTTGCGCCGTCAAAATAAATCAGCTTCATAATTCGGGCGGAAATATCACGCGCAAAAAAATCTATCAAGGGACGATCGCAGCTACGTTTCAGCCTAAACAAAAGTCTTTCCGTCGCCCGTCCCGAATCCGGCGAGTAGCCTTTGTAAAATCTCAACGCGACAGATGATTTTCCGCCAAGTCGTCCGCGCGAGTACGTTTCTACGCCGCATGAGCATTCTTCAGCAGTTCCGCCGCAGAAAGAACATTTTTCGGTCGCCTCTAATTCATATTCAGCTAGACAGCCTTCGCACAACGGCGCGTTTCTTTCGGTATATGCGGAGCATAAAGCGCACTTTTGAGGAAAAAACAGATTTGTAAGGCTACGAATAAAATATTTAAAATTCATATTTATCTCTGAGCCTCGGACTCAAGCATCCGCCTAAGCTTTGTGCATCTCTCCGCATGATAATCGTTTTCAATCATAGTACGCAGAACGTCCTTGCCGCCTACGAGTATAACCATACGCGACGCGCGCGTCACGGCCGTGTAAAGCAAATTTCTTGACAAAAGCATCGGAGCGCAGTGATAAAGCGGTATTATAACGACGGGATACTCGCTGCCCTGACTTTTATGCACCGTGATCGCGTAAGCGTGCTCCAGCTCGTCAAGCATGGAATAATCATATTCGCAGCGTCGTTCGTCGAACGAGATCGTAACGATCTCGTTTTCATCGTCAATGGATTCAATTATACCCACGTCTCCGTTGAACACGCCGAATCCCGTCTCTCCGGACAAAGAGGACCACTCGGTTTGATAATTATTTTTAGTCTGCATAACGCGGTCTCCCGTACGGAAAACAACGTCGCGGCGTTTTTTCTCGCGTTTAGTTTCCGACGGCGGATTAAGCGCGGCCTGCAGCATAGCGTTTACTGCCTCGGTCCCCGCCGCGCCGCGTCTTGACGGGGTAATAATTTGAAGCCTGTCCACTATGCTTCTACCATAAGCCTTTGGGAGACGCGAAGTAACCAGATCACGTATAGTTGCGGCGACGCTCTCGTCGCTCGATCGCTCAAGAAAGAAGAAGTCCTTCCCTTTTGAAGATATCTCCGGCATCTCTCCCATGTTTATCTTATGAGCGTTAGTTATTATTACGCTCTCTTCAGACTGTCGAAAAACGTCGCGCAGCCTGACAACGCAAAAGACTTCGGAAGCAATTATGTCAGAAAGAACGCTGCCGCATCCCACGGAGGGTATCTGATCGCCGTCGCCTATTAAAATCAGCTTTGAACCGCCTCTGCAAGCTCTCAGGAGAGCGTCCATGAGAAGCGTGTCTATCATAGACGCTTCGTCGATAATTATAACCCTCTCTTCGATTGGATTCGATTCGTTTCTTATAAATTTAGGATCGTTGCCTTCGCCCCACTCCATTTCAAGAAGCCGGTGAATCGTCTTCGCCTCATAAGAGGTGGCTTCGCTCATCCGCTTCGCGGCTCGTCCGGTAGGAGCGGCGAGACAAACGGAAAAATCAAGCGACCGAAATATGCTGAGAAGTCCTTTAATGATAGTCGTCTTACCTGTTCCGGGGCCTCCCGTGAGAATTAGAACGCCTCCGCGCAGAGCCTCGCTTATAGCCCGTTTCTGCATCGGAGCGTACGTTATTCCCGATTCCCTCTCGCTTCGCTCGATAAAAAGGCCGATATCTCCTTCTCCGATGCTCGGACATAGGCGAGACAGATTAGCGAGGTTTTCCGCAATCCCTTTCTCAGCTTTGTATATGTATGGGTGATACGCGAATTTCTTTTCACCTTCGTCCGAATAAAGTACTATCCGTCCCTCAGCTCCGAGTCGTTCTATGGCGTCGAGCATTTCTTCGCGTCTGGAAACGTCTCCGTTGAAAAGCAGCGACAACGCGCAGTCGCACAGAGCGTCAAGCGGCAGACACGTATGTCCGTTGCGGGAAGCCTCCGATGAAAGAACGTGAAGTATACCCGCCTCGACGCGGTGCTCGGACGCTTGATCCAATCCCAAAGACGCTGCGATAATATCGGCTCTCTTAAATCCTATTCCCTGAAAGGCTCCGCAAAGACTATATGGATTTTCTCTTATCCGCTCCACCGACGCGGCTCCCCACCTTTTGTATATTCTCATAGCCGTAGCGGGTGGAAAAAAGTCCTTTGAAAACATCATGAATTCGCGGGAGCCGGATATAGAACGGAAATTCTCACCGATAGCTTCCGCCTTCGCTTTCGAAATTCCAGGAATCGAAGACAGCCATTCCGGATTGTTTTCAATTACGTCAAAGCTATCTCCGCCAAACTGCTCCACGATTTTACGAGCCGTCTTGGGCCCGATCCCTTTTACGGCTCCGGAAGCAAGATACCTCAATATATCGCCTTCCTCAGCGGGAAGAGTTCTGTCAAAGGAAAGAACGGAGAACTGCCGACCATACGTTTTGTGCGTAGTCCACTCGCCTGTCGCGCGTATTTTATCTCCTTCGTTTAGATAAGGCAATATTCCGACCGCGGTTATAGGCTCGCCTTCATGATCCTCAATCACGCAAACAGCGTATCCGTTTTCTGAATTCTGGTACACTATAGAATCGACAATTCCGGATATTTCTTCCGATCCGACTCCCATTTTCATCTGTACGTCGTCCACCAGTTCTCCCTCCCTTCATACGTATTTCAATTATACAGTCATTCGTCCTTTTTGTCAATCTTATCTCGTTTACGTCTTTTCCTGAGACGGATAAACATTCGCCTCGCCTGCCAAATAGCGCAATATAGTCCGTATACGAAAAACAGGGACAGAATGATTTCGCAAATAATTTCGATCATTTTACTTCCGTGCCTTTCTTGTCGACTGGGAAGCCTACGTCTGCGTCCCTATCATTATATTATGCTAAAACTTAAAAGAGAGTTCGCGACCGTTTTTTATCACATTGAGCGAGGCTCTTGACATTGACGCGATAAAATGATAACATATAATAAAACGCAGAAGCCAATCTTCGCTCTCTTTCAGCCCCGTTTGACACGCGGAGCAATCGACGGACAAGCTATCGTCGCTATGTATTATATAAAATGAAGTTTTACATATAAGCGCACGTTGATCTTGTTAATTTGTAAATCGAAGATTTGAAGAAACGACGCGCCGCCTTGGCGCTGTCAGGCAAGACATAAATTAAAAGAAAGGCGTTTAATAAATATGAAGAAAACTTTCGCGCTTTTTTTATCGCTGATAATCGCGGCTTCGGCGGCCGCGCCGGCTTACGCCGTAGGAGACGGACCGAACGCAGTCGTAGGAGCATATGAGTCCGGAACGTCTACGGACGACGGCTCAAATGAACCGACCGGACCGAATGAGAAAAAAACGTATAAACTAACCGTAAATTACGTTTATGAGGATGGGTCGCAGGCGGCCGCGCCGTACGTAGAGGAAGGAATCGAAGGCGAAGACATACGTGAAATAACGTCTCCCGTCGTAAACGGCTACGAGCCTGAATTCGATCGAATAAGCGTATATATGAACGGATCTGATCAAACGGCGACGGTATTATATAAAAAAAAGCCTGAAGACGTGAAATACACGCTCACAGTAAAATTCTGCGATGAAAACGGCAAAGAGCTCGCATCTCCGCATATTCAAACATTCAAACCGGGCGAATCGTACGCTGTAACGGCGCCGGAAGTCAACGGTTATACGCCTAACGATCCTCTTGTCAGCGGCACGATGAGCGACAATCTCACCTTAACAGTCACATACAAAAAAAAGGTCGAAGAAATTCCCGTAAGCGGAAAATGGGTAGTGTCAAATTACAAGGTCTATTACATGAAAGGAAATAATCCCACGACCGGCAGCGCGGTAATCGATGGAAAATCATATCAGTTCGACGGAAGCGGCGCGCTTACTGAAACGGGATTTATAGATATAAACGGAAACACCATGTATCTTGACGGCGGAACGGTTTCCGTAGGATATAAAATTATCGGCGGTTCCATATACTGCTTCGACGGTAACGGAGCTATGATAAAGGGAGCTGTTTACGACGGTTACTCGTTTGATATAAGCGGGCGAATCGAAAACGACAATGTTATAGTAAGCGTAAACGGGCGATCCTATCTTATACTAAACCACGCGATTTATCAGGGATATTATATGATGGGCGGCAATATTTATCTGTTCGGTTCAGACGGGGCGATGGTAACCAACGCCACTGTAGACGGTTGTACTTTCGGTTACGACGGCGTCATGTCGTCCGGAATTTACGCCTCTGCTCTAACCATCGGACGACTTTCAGACGTTCCTTTCAGCGGAGAGCCGTGCCGTCCTCAGGTAACGGTTTCCTTTGGCGGAATCGTTTTAACTGAAAACGTTCACTATACCGTAGAATATTCCGATAATACGGATCCCGGCGTGGCGACAGTCACCGTTATCGGCATGGGACCCGTAAGCGGAAGCGTCTCGACTCAATTTAACATATTGAGCAATAAAGCTAAAACGCTCACTATAAAATATCGCAACAAGGCCGGTATGTCTGTAGCGTCGTCATATGAAACGTCAGTTGAAGAAGGACAAAAATATAAAATCGAATCTCCGAAAGTCGACGGCTATGTACCGGATAAGGAAGTAGTCGAAGGAGTTATGGGAAGCGAAAACCTCGAGATTGTAGTCACTTATCGCAAGGACGGTGAAACAGAAAACGAAAAAAAGCCTAATGTAAAGACAAATGAAAAAACAATACCTCCGTCTATTAAATATAATTATAAGCTTTTTTTCAGCGTATTCGCAGTTTCTACCATATTAGTAGGCGGAAGCGTGGCGTTGATTATAAACTGGGATCTTGTTAAGAAGAAAATATCTATGATAAAGAAAAAAAGAAAAGTTTGAAAACGGTATATGCAAGAAAAGACGCTCGAAACGAAGATCTCGAGCGTCTTTTCGCAAGCTTTTTCGCTCGGCTTTTTTGAAAAAAGCTTACGATAATTTATACTTTCTTTTTAAAAGAAAGTTATCAAAGAAAATTTAAACGGTTCGCTTCGCAAAATATTGTCGCAACTTGCGGACAAGCTGCTTTCGTCAGTTCCTTGAAATGAAGTTTGCTTCAACAGCTATACGCGCGGCAGTCAAAATGATGCGATCGCTCAGCTGATTAAGTTGATCGGATGCCGGATGGGGTTCCCAAAGCTGTAAGTTAGCTCCGCGTGATAGTAGACGCTATAAAAAGCTATGAAATATTGCGGTTTAATCATATTTGTCGCCTTGTTATCGGCCTGCGCCGCATAAAATCTCTCATCTGTTCCTGATGGCGGGAGCTAAACTGTCCGGCATTGTGCGGCGCAAGCTCTTCATTTTGAGAAGCGTAAGCATATCTGTAGGAAAGCCTCGTTTCAAGAGTTTCCGAAGCGGGATGAGCGGCGCTTCACTTTCAGCATAGCGCAGCATAATCCCGAGCGGAAGCTTTTGCCGCCGCCATAGCTTCTTTGATGAAGATTTTTTCCAGAAAAAAGCTTGTGAACGAACGTAATAGAAAAAGAGCGAAGCTATACTTTTTTATTGAAAGTATAGCTTCAAATAAATTATTTTATTACGGCGTATCCTTGATCAGCAACGGCCTTATCAATAATATCATCCGACACGTCCGACGTAAGAGTTAATTTAGCCGTACCGCTTTCATGGCTTACTATAGCCTCTGAAACTCCGTCGAGCTCCTCAAGACACTTTTTTACTCTTCCTTCGCAGTGAGAACACATCATGCCTTCGATTTTAATTACTTTTTCCATTGATCTTTTCTCCTTTTCATTTGTTAACACGGCAGAATTATGATTATAATTTCGGCCGCTAATTTTTTTAGATTTTCTTATTTTATTAAGATCGATAAATCTCAGCCGCAGCGCGTTTGTAACTACGCAAAAGCTGGACAAGCTCATAGCCGCGGCGGCAAACATGGGATTAAGATCCCATCCCAGCATATGAGTAAACACGCCGGCCGCAAGAGGTATGCCGAGAACGTTATAAAAAAACGCCCAAAATAAATTTTCACGTATGTTTCTAAGCGTTCCTCGGCTCAGATTTATCGCCTTTACGGCGTCGGTAAGACGACTTTTCATCAGAGCAATGTCGGCGGAATCAACCGCTATATCCGTTCCGGCGCCGATTGCTATTCCTACGTCGGCGGCCGTAAGCGCGGGCGCGTCGTTTATACCGTCGCCAATCATAGCTACTTTTCCGCTTGACTGGAGTTCCCTTACAATTCGCTCTTTATCGGCAGGCAGCACGGAAGCGTATATTTCGCTTATACCCGCCTCGCGTGCGATCGCCCCCGCGGCGCGTTTGTTATCTCCTGTAATCATTACCACGCGGAGTCCCTGCTCTCTCATTTTTGCCACGGCTTTGGCCGAATCGGCTTTTACTTTGTCCGCTACGGCGATGATACCAAGCGTTTTTTCTCCGCGACAAAAATACATAGGAGTTTTGCCCTCGTCGGACAATCGGTTTCCTTCATTGATAAGCGTCTCGCTTATATCGCATTGGAAACCTACGAAAGAAGAATTTCCTCCATAAGAGCTCTCGCCGTCAAGCTTCCCTCGAACTCCGCCGCCGGGAACAATTTCAAAATCTTCGCAAGGCATCGGCGGTATTCCGTTAGCTTCCGCTTTTTCTACCACAGCTCGAGACAAGGGATGTTCGCTCTTCATTTCAAGGCCCAGAGCCGCGGAAAGCAGTTCTTCTTCGTTTACGTTATCCGCGGTAATAATATCCGTAACGGATGGACGTCCTTCAGTTATTGTTCCCGTTTTATCTAGCGCCACGGCGGAGATACGCCCGCACTCCTCGAGGGCGGCGGCGGTTTTGAAGAGTATTCCATTTCTTGCGCCCACCCCGCTTCCAACCATAACGGCGACGGGGGTCGCGAGCCCCAGAGCGCATGGACAGCTTATAACGAGCACGGTTATTCCACGTTCCAACGCGTCTCCAACGGATGCGCCGACCGCTAACCAAACGAGAGCCGCGACTACGGCGATAGCCATTACTACCGGAACAAAAATGCCCGATACCTTATCGGCTACCCGTGAAATAGGAGCTTTTGTAGCCGACGCGTCGCTTACAAGGCGAATTATCTGACTAAGAGTCGTGTCCTCTCCAACCTTTTCAGCTTCGCATACAATATATCCTGAAAGATTTACGCTTCCTGCGGAGACTCTGTCGCCCTCGTTTTTATCTACAGGAAGGCTTTCTCCCGACAGCATTGATTCGTCGACGGAAGACTTGCCTTCCGTTACGACGCCGTCTACTGGTATCTTTCCGCCTGGTCTAACCGCAAAGAAGTCTCCGCGCTTAACTTCTCCTATTGGCACGTCGATCTCTTTTCCGTCGACGATAATGCGCGCCGTTTCAGGCGCAAGGCTCATAAGTGCCTTAAGAGCGTCGGTAGTCTTGCCTTTTGAACGCGCCTCCAGCATTTTTCCTATGGTTATGAGGGTAAGTATCATAGCCGCCGATTCAAAATACATACCGTGAAGATATTCCATCGCCGCCGCATGATCTCCCAACGCTTCTGAAGCCGCGAGAGGAAACATCAGGCAAACGCTGTATATGAACGCCGCGACGGATCCTAGCGAAACAAGAGCGTCCATATTAGGAGATCGGTGAACAAGGCTTTTCCAACCGCTGATGAAAAAACGCTGGTTTATAACCATAATCGACGTTGTAAGAAGCAATTCAGTCAAAGCGGCCGCCGTATGAGTTTCAGCAAGAACGGTAGGAAGCGGCCAGCCCCACATTACGTGTCCCATAGAAATATACATTAAAACGAAAAGAAGAATCGTAGAAGATACAAGCCTCGTAATTAACGCTTTTTTCTCATCGTCCACGGAAGTCGCTGATTTTGTTTTTCCTTCCGACTTTTCACCCTCGCACCCATATCCCGCGGAGTTAACTGCGTAAATAACCTCGTCGTTTCCCGCGTTCCCCTCAACGGACATCTGACCGGTAAGAAGGTTAACGGCGCACGACGTTACTCCGTCGACAGAACGAACGGCTTTTTCAACCCGAGCGCTGCACGCGGCGCAAGTCATTCCCGACACCTTATATTTTTTCATTTTATACTCAGGCTCCTCTCTGTATTTGCGCTATTTCATTAGCTTTTGCAAGGTTAACACTAATTCGTCTATCACGTCGTCTCTTCCATTTCGTATGCCGTCTGCAACGCAGCCTCGTATATGGCAAGCTATAAGATCCTTGTTAAAAGAGTTTACAGCCGCGTTTACGGCGGCGGATTGAATCAATATATCCGTGCAATACGCGTTTTTTTCCACCATCCCGCGTATTCCCCGTATCTGCCCCTCTATACGGCTAAGCCTGTTTATAAGAGCACGCCGTTCTTCATCGGAACGTTCCTTTATTTTTCCGCTATCCGGAGAATTATGCAGGCAATTTTTTTCTTCCATTCACGCGTCCTCATTTTCAAATATACCCCCAAGGGGTATATTAATTATATACTTCTTTGCTGTAAATGTCAATAGACAGCGTCATTTTTTACGACTGATTATATGCAGATATTTTTGCCTCTTCGTAGTTTTCTTATACGATACAAAAATAATTCATATATTTTGCGAAAAGCATTGACAACATGTCTAATGCATGATATAATCATCGCATAGACATGTTGTCTGTGATAATATAATTTTATATTAACAATAGCAATATAAATCAATAACGGAGAATTGTACTATGAGAAAGAAAAAAAGCTCAAGCTATGAAACGCCTACTGATGCGGAACTAGACATTATGAAGGCTCTGTGGAAGCATAAAGAACCGGTAAGAATTTCTGAAATTATAGAAGAACTCTCGGATTCAAGATCGTGGAAATCCCAAACAGTTCACGTACTCGGGACTAGACTTGAAAAAAAAGGTTTGATATCCATAGATAAAAGCAACTGTTTTCACACATATTCGCCGCTAATTGATGAAAACGAATACATGAGGATGGAATCCAAGGCTCTTATCGACCGAACGAAATGTACTGTCGGCAAGCTTGTCGCCTCGCTTATTGATGCGGACGGCATAACCGATGAAGACGTCGCTCAGCTTGAAGACATTCTTCATAGTAAGCGACACCGCTGAAATATTTTATAACTCTGCAGAACAAACGCAAGGAAGCCGTTAAAATAATTTTTCGCCGAATATTCCGGCTGATCGGAGTAAAGCATGAACAGCATTTTTCTTCATTATTTTGGGTTAAGTCTTTCCATGTCGATTGTAATAGCGGTATTGCTTGCGCTAAATCGACTGTTTGGAAGTAAGTTTAAGGCAAAATGTCGATATCTTGTTTGGATTATCATAACCGGCCGTCTCCTTGTCCCCGCTTTCTTCTTGATTCCAACCGCGTTATTTAACATAAATTTCAACCTAACAGCCACAAATAGACCGTTTTCTTCATCCTCTCCGCAAAACGACGCGTATACGGCGCCGGCGCACATAGAACCCGAAAAAAACAACCGAAACTCATTAAACTTCGAAAGCGATATTCATAGTTCAGAATTTGTAGAAACGCAGAGCAATTTAAACGAAGATCTATCACCCGCCACCTCTCCTTCGAATCAAGTAAATCGCGACGATTATTATCCGGTCTATTATCCAAGCGGATTCGAACCTACGGAGACATACGCAAACGACGAAGATATCATATCCGATTCGAGGTCAGACTTGTCTAATGACAAAGAATCGAGCGATATAATAAGAATACTATCGACGGCATGGCTTGCCGGAGCCGTCGTATACGTATCCGTAATATTAGCCGCGCACGCAAAATTTACCGTAACAATACGAAAAAACAGCGAGGTTCCGGCGCCCGGAGGCGAAGTATACGACGCTTACGTCGAACTATGCAAAACGTTTAAAATAAGACGGCCTCCTGATTTGCTTGTCTGGAATTTTCCAAACAGTCCTATGCTCGCAGGTATTTTCAAGCCCAAGCTGATAATTCCCGAGTTGAATCTCTCGGACGAGGCTACCCAGGGAATCATATCGCACGAGTTGATTCACTACAAACGGCGCGATCTTCTTGTTAAGCTGCTATCAGTTTTTTCGTGCGCGCTGCACTGGTTCAACCCGTTAGCGCATACGGTATCCTCGCGTCTTTCCGCAGAGTGCGAGCTTTCATGCGACGAGTTGGCTCTCGATGGAAAGAGCGAAGAATATCGTATAAATTACGGATATAGAGCGCTGTCAATCATAAAATCATGCAAACGCCCTACAAGCAAGCTAAACGGGCTTTACGACGGTTTCAATCCTAAAAAAACACAGATAAAGGAGCGTTTTATGAATATTTTGGATTCTGAAAAAAAGAAAAACGGCAAAGCGATTGTTTCCGTGGTTCTGCTTATATGCATAGCGTCGGGAATTTTATTCAGCTGCGACGGTGAAAGAGACGGCGCGGCGGAATCAAATAATAACGAGAAAAATACCGCTCGCGTGGACATATCCGAGACAGATGATTCTGAACAAGCCGGCGTTATTGTAAAATCAGGCGATCCCATATTATCAGGTGATTATTACGAAGCGTACGGAACCGTGTCCGGCGGATATAATTTTTACGTTTACGACAGCGGAGGCAACGAACTATTTTCAGGTGAATCTCACGAAACAATCCCCAAATTTGTAAAGATCTGCGACGGACTTATGGCCGTAAGGTACGAGGTATACAATGGTAAAAGATATGTTTCTGCGCACCGGTACTTCGACTCGTCGCGCGGTCTTGCGTCGGATGAAATAACAAACCTTGCTTACTTTAAGGACGGTATTATAGCTCGCGTTACGGAAGAAGAAGAGTACGGAGATCAGCGGCTTGAGCTACGCGATGTTTTTGATCCTTCAATATATTCCGATTCAGAATCTATAAATATTAACGATAACCAAATAAGCGAACCTTTCAGAGTTGATTCTCTGTCGGAAATATCATTTTCCGTCTACGATTCTGAAAATTACAATACAACAGTCTCCATAAAATATCAAGGCGCGGGAGAACAAGGCATAAAACAATCTGTAAAGTTAAATATTCCATACCGGGAAGGGTATCGCGCGGAGGAGGCATATTTCAGCAATTCTGAAAACGCTTTTAATCCTCCGCCGAGCATAGAGCCGTTTCATGGGGACGATCCGTCGGGAGATACGGAAGCCAGACACGAATGGCTGTTATCGCATGGCTTAGATCAAGAGTTATCCGGACTGAACCCCGATCTCTTTAAAAGTCTTGCCGCCGACAACAATCTTGAATGTATAGACTCATTTCTCACGGGAGATGTGGAAACGCTTCGTTCGTTAACGGGAGCTACAAAAGCAGCCTATTCATGTTATAATGGAATGTCGATTAACGATTATACTCTGTCCGTTGAAAGAATTTATAATAACGGAAAAAAAGACAGGGTTTCAGATTCTCTCATATTAACCGTAAATATCGGATCAAGCAACGTTCCGGAGCTTCCGGCAGGAGAACATAAGCTTATTATCTTTAACGGATTATTCATGAGTTACGATAAACTGACAAATAAAGTCAGCCATCACGATCTGCCCGTATTTACTCCGGAAGAATACATAGATTTTACCGTTGCCAGAGGCGGTTTCGATTTTGAAAGCTTATTACATGGGTATGAACTTGGAGATCAGTCTACAGTTGATCCGGAATACATTATAATGAGGCTGAATAAAATAAGAAATTATTACGCCTTAGATTTTTCTGCGGATGAAATAAAAGAATATGCGAGAAAATATTTAGGAATAACCGACTATCCTATTGAAAAATGGCGTAATTTCAGCGACGGAGCGGCTACTCTTTCACCACGTTGCGGACTTCCCATATATGAGTTCGATATTATAAAGTCGGAAACAAGGGAAGATCATAACGTAGTAACCGTCTTGTACTGGGCTGATTTTGCCAGAACCGTAAAAGGACGCGAGGTGGAATACCATATAAGATGGAACGGGGGAGATTATTCTCCAATGTTCAGCAAGGTAATATGGGACGGCGGTTACGACATATCGCATACCAGCGCTGCCGGAATATATTATGGGAATGATAATTCTGCATTACAGTAAAATACATATAGAAAAAGGCGTAAACTCTATCTTGAGTTCACGCCTTTTCTGCATTTGTCGTAAAACTTTGAATCAATCGGCAGCGGTGCTGTAGTTTGGCGCCTCTTTTGTTATAGCGATATCGTGAGGATGAGATTCGCGGAGTCCTGCGTTCGTTATCTTAACAAAGCGGCCGTTGTCTATCAGTTCGTCTACTGTAGACGTACCGCAATATCCCATACCGGAACGAAGCCCGCTGATAAGCTGGAAAACAGTGTCCGACAGAGGCCCCTTGAACGGAACGCGCCCTTCTACTCCTTCCGGCACCAGTTTGCGGCTGTTTTCCTGGAAGTATCTGTCTTTGGAGCCCTTCTCCATAGCCGCGAGCGAACCCATACCGCGATAAACCTTAAAGCGACGGCCCTGATAAAGCTCGGTCTCTCCGGGGCTCTCCTCGCAGCCTGCGAGAAGGGAGCCTATCATAATAACGTTGGCTCCGGCCGCGATAGCCTTGGTAATGTCTCCGCTGAATTTAATTCCTCCGTCCGCTATGATGGGGATATTGTGCTCCGCAGCGACGGAATACGCGTTCATAATTGCGGTAATCTGTGGAACGCCGATACCCGCCACCACGCGCGTAGTACATATAGAACCGGGACCGATACCTACTTTTATGGCGTCTGCTCCCGCCGCGATAAGATCTCTGGCCGCTTCAGCGGTAGCGATATTTCCCGCTATAATTTGAGCTTCCGGGAATGCGCTCTTCACTTTATCTACACAGGCGATAATATTTTTTGAATGCCCGTGAGCCGAGTCAAGAACAAGATAATCGGCTCCGGCGGAAATAAGCGCGCCGGCGCGGTCGAGCACATCCGCCGTAACGCCGATAGCGGCTCCGCAGAGAAGGCGGCCCTGCGAATCTTTAGCCGCGTTAGGATACTTGTCCGCTTTCTCTATATCCTTAATGGTGATTAGTCCCCGAAGCTTAAAGTTCTCGTCTACAATCGGAAGCTTTTCAATCTTATGGCGGCGAAGAATTTCCTTAGCTTCCTCAAGAGTTGTTCCAACGGGTACGGTAACAAGATTTTCGCTCGTCATATAATCCCTGATAGGCACGTTATAATCGGTAACGAAACGCAGATCCCTGTTAGTGATGATGCCGACAAGACGACCGTTTCCATCGCAGATCGGCACGCCCGATATTCTGTATTTGCCCATCAGCTCGTCCGCTTCGGAAACGAGGTTTTCGGGAGAAAGGAAAAAGGGATTGGTAATAATACCGTTCTCGCTTCTTTTTACCCTTTCCACCTGATCTGCCTGGGCGTCGATGGACATATTCTTATGAATTGTTCCCGCTCCACCCTCTCTTGCAAGCGCAATAGCGAGATCCGCCTCCGTTACGGTGTCCATCGCCGCGCTAAGCAAAGGAATATTAAGCGTGATTTTGCTCGTAAGGCGCGTTTTGAGGGAAACCTGTCCGGGAAGAACCTCGCTTTTTGCCGGAACAAGAAGAACGTCGTCAAAGGTAAGTCCTTCATAAAGAATTTTTCCTTCAGTCACTTTCGGCATCAGTTGTTACCTTCTTTCATATATGTGATATAGTAAAAACGCGTCGCCGCTCCTTCCGCGGCCAACGTTATATTAATTAAATATTATACATATAATATCGAAAAAAGTCAACTGATAAATATTTAATTTTCAAAGCGAATCTCTATATAAAACGTTTTTTTCTTCTACGTGGTGAAGATACTGAAAATAATCTGGGAAAATGCAATTTAAACCTTGACTTTATAGATTGGATGATATAAAATAGGCATGAATGACCGGGCAGTAGCGCCGGTACTACATTACATACAAAACAGGAGGATATAATATGGCATTACCGGTTGCTATACAGCTTTACTCCCTGAGAGACTCTCTTGAAAAAGATTTCAAAGGAACCCTCAAGGCTGTAAAGGAAATGGGCTACGACGGCGTTGAATTCGCAGGCTTTTGCGGAAACGACCCTAAAGATGTAAAAGCTTGGTGCGACGAGCTTGGACTTACGCCCATTTCAGCGCACGTAACGATCGAGGAATTCCTTGGAGACGGTATCGAGACGGTCGTAAATCGTTACCGCGATCTCGGCTGCAAGTATATGGCTTACCCGTATCTTGACGAGAAACGCCGTCCCGGCGCTCCCAAGTTTGAAGAAACGCTCGAATCAATGAAGGAGATCGGAAAGGCCGCCGCAGATAAAGGCGTCCGTATGCTCTATCACAATCACGACTTCGAATTTAAGACGAAGCTCGACGGGAAATATGGTCTCGAGGTAATTTACGATACCGTTCCGGAAGAATATCTTGCGTCTGAGCTCGACGTATGCTGGGTAAACATCGGGGGCGAGGTTCCCGCAAATTACATAAGAAAGTATGCCGGACGCGCCCCCGTCGTACATCTGAAAGACTTCTATATGACCGGAAGCCTTCCGAAGCATCTTTACGCTCTTATCGGTATCGACGAGGAAGAGCACGAGGCTGAGGAAAGCACGTTTGAATTCCGTCCCGTCGGACACGGCATGCAGGATATGCCGGCTATTCTTGAGTCTGCAAAGGCAGCCGGAGCAGAATGGGTAGTCGTCGAGCAGGACGATCCGTCCGCGGGCGCCACTCCAATGGAATGCGCAAAGAAGTCAATAGATTACCTTCGCGGTATAGATTGGTAATAGACTCTAAACAAAAGAATATTGACGGCGCGGTATATCCGAAGTCGTCGTAATCTGAATATACTACTAATTATTTGAAAGGTGGAAAAACACATGTCGTCAGCAGATGCAGTTCTTAGCCAGTTCAAGCAGGAAGTTGTTGAAGAAAAGAAAGAATTTACAGGCAAAAAGATCCGCGTCGGTATCATCGGTACCGGTTGGATCGCCGAATCTCATATCTACAGCTACCTTAACCAGCCCGACGCTCAGATCGTCGCAGCGGCGGATATTATCCCCGGCAAGGCTGAAAAGAAAATGGAGCAGTTCGGAGTGGAGGGAGTACGTTGCTATACTTCTCATCAGGAAATGCTCGACAAAGAAGAGCTTGACGTTGTAAGCGTTTGCACATACAATACTCAGCACGCGGCTCCTACCATTTACGCTCTTGAAAAGGGTATTCCTGTTCTTCTCGAGAAGCCCTTTACCGTTACTCTCGACGAGGCTGTCGAGATCATGAAAGCTGAGAAGAAGAGTGGAAAGATTGTTTCCGTTGGATTCCAGCCCCGTTTCGACGGCAACATGCAGATGATCAAAAAGATCGTTGAATCCGGCGTTCTCGGAGACATTTACTACATTCAAACCGGAGGCGGACGCCGCCGCGGTATTCCGGGAAGCACATTCATCGAGAAGTCTACCGGCGGTATCGGCGCTCTCGGCGATATCGGATGCTATTCTCTCGATATGGTGCTCAACGCTATCGGTTATCCGAAGCCGCTTACCGTATCCGGATACACATCCGACTTCTTCGGAACCAGCTCCGAGTACTCTCCCGAGGAGGATGCAAAGCGCTTTAGCGTAGACGACTTCGCGGCCGCGTTCGTTCGTCTTGAAGGCGGTATTATCCTCGACTTCAGAATTGCTTGGGCTATGCACGTCGACACCCCCGGAGACACCATTATCTTCGGTAAGAAGGGCGCTCTTCGTATTCCTTCTACCGACTGCTGGAACGGCTCTGTCGGCGGTGAGATGACGCTCTATCACGACATCTGCGGCAAGCAGACCGAGACCAAGATTCCTTTGGTTCATACTGAAGGCGACCTCTTCGACAAGAAGATTCGTTCCTTCCTCGACGCAGCTATGAACGGAGGCGCAGCTCCTGTTCCGACCTCTCAGATTCTTTACAACCAGGCTATTATCGACGGTATCAATAAGAGCGCTGCCGCTGGCTGCGAGGTTAAGATCGAGATCCCCGAGATCTAATCGTCCAAATAAAAGTTGAAGCTCTAAGCTTCAAACGACCTAATAAAAAACGACGCGTATTTTGCGTCGTTTTTTATATGTTAATATTTTTCAGTTAGGACTAGGCGCACAGCAAAACTTTCTCATACTCTTTTTCCACAAAAAGCTGACAACTTCATGTCTAATGAAAGAAGTGTGAAAAGACTATAGCGGCGACAAAAATCTCGCGCGAGATTTTGATTTTTTCTCAGCAACATACTAACTCCCGCCCTTTGCCCCCGCATGTCTCCCGTTCAACTCCACAAGCTGAACGATCCCCTCATTTGACCGCCGTACAAGTAGCTTTCGAAGCATAACTTCATTTCAGCAAACTGACGAAAGCGGTTTTGCAGTCAAGCCGCGGCAACTTTTTGCAAAGCGAGCTATTCATGTTTTCTTTGCCCTTTCGGGCCAACGGCATGAAAGGGTCCATTCTTTCTAAAAGAAAGTATATATTCTTTCACAAGCTTTTTTCTGGAAAAAAGCTTTACCAAAAAAGCTATAGCGTCGGCAAATTTCTCCCGCGGGATTTTGTTTCCTTAGGCTTAATTTGAAGTATCGTTCAATCCCGCTTCGGTATCCCTTGAAGCGAAGCTTTCCTACAGATATGCTTGCGCCTCTCAATATGAAGCGCATGCGCCGCTCTTCGCCGGATTCTTTCGCTCCCGCCGTGCAAAGCAGGCGCGAGGTGTTATGAAACGCATACGTTGGATGCCTTAGCAATGCTTCAACATCGACGTGAAACTTATGACCTACATTTAATTTAACAAATCCGCGTTTTAAACGCAAAC
>CATKFO010000032.1 GCA_949747515.1 uncultured Eubacteriales bacterium | reverse complement strand
GTACTATGACGAGTGGGTTAAGCGTTGGCCTCAATTGTTCCGATATAATTTTGATCCCGATAAGGTTGGAGAAAGAGACTGCATTTTCACAACGGTCAATTATATACAAAATAATATTATGATAGGTACGAATCTTGACTATTGCGGAGAAACATACGATATGTTCGCAGTAGGCAAGGAGACGAACCGAAAAGTCTCCCTCGACGAAAACAATCTGTTTAAAGATCCTACTCATGGAGATTACACGTTCAAAGACAATGTCGACTTCCCCAATATTCCAATAGATAAAATAGGCAGATATTGATTATCTGTTGCGCTATCATAATAAAATCAGTATAATAGCAAAAAAGGGCTTCCTGCGTAGTTCGCTTGGATCTATCTAGGAGCCCTTTTGTTATTGTGCGTTTTTATTGATTAGGCGTATATACTCTTCAGATCATTACTAAATATACGCATATTATTGATAAATTGCCGCCTCACTTTTCAATACGTTTAAAAATCGCGTCTTTCAGTTCTGTTAAGCTATGATATTCAAGCAGTTTACCAGCGTCATTCTTAAACGCCGTCTCTGCTTTATTTGCTTGTTGAACTAAATCTTCTAAATTTGATCCGTCCCAGCCTTGGAAAATATCATATTTATATCCAACATCCTCCTGCAGGCTTGCCGCGGCAAGCAACGCGCCTGTTTTATCATGTTCTCTACTAAACCTGCGAATTTTATTCCATGACGAGGCTATCTCTTCATAAAGCCCGGGACCGTATTCATGCTCTTCAAGAAAAATTTTAGATTTAATCTCTTTTAAAATAATACTAACGTTGACGTTGAAATCACCGTCGAAAATTTTATTAAATTCGTCGGGAAGTCGTCTGATTCCATATTTCAAATATGTGCGATTAAGCCTGTTCCAACATTCAAGCAAGGCGTATATAAGCTTTCCCGCTGAAAACATATCTTTATATCCTGATAGCGCAAACTGTCCGTAATACATAGACGCTTCATTAAATTTTTCTTTTAAGGCGGTTTGATTTGGTTCAATACTAAGATTGCGTTTTGTCTTCTCCTTTAAATTTTCTAATCTTAATTTGGCGTGATCCTGAGCAAATAATACTTCGTTGTCAAGTAAAATGGAAGGACGATAATCAATTAAATTAGCTATATTATCAAGAGTATCCCACGAAATTTCCCAAATGTCGTATCCTATTCCGTTAAGCAAAAAAGTTTCCGCAAGCTTTTTTCCATGAGGGCTAGCTGGTATGTATGCAAAATCTAGATCAGAATATTCGTCGGACATGCCGTATACTGTTGAACCGTAAACTAATGCGATTTCTATATCTTCCGATAAATATTGGCATGCGGTTCGATAAATATTTTTTATATTATTGTTATTTTCCATGTATGTTCCTTTATAAACTTTGACTACTAAAACTATCTACAAAAGGGTATGCTGCGGACTCAACATACCCTTTTGTAGATCAGATTCAAATTACAAACTGTTCCATGTACTTTTTGGAAAGAAGGAGAGATTTCTCAACGTTCTCCTTCGAGCCCTCGAACGCTTTGTCTTCGACTTCGATGCAAGTGTAGCCGTTGTATCCAACGTCGGTAAGAGCGGATACATAACGGCCCCAGTCAACGTCGCCGAGGCCCGGAAGTTTAGGAGACATGAACGAAAGAGGATAAGCCATGATTCCATTATCGTCGAGACGATCGCGGTACAGCTTTATATCCTTATAGTGAACATGGAATATTTTATCTTTGAATTCATAGATAGGCTTAATGTAGTCTATCATCTGCCATACGAAATGAGACGGATCGTAGTTAAGACCGAAATTAGGGCTGTCGATGATCTCGAACATACGTCTCCAGTTAGCGGGGGTCGTAGCGATGTTTTGACCGCCCGGCCACTGATCTGCTCCGAAGAGCATTGGGCAGTTTTCAATAGCTACCTTGACGCCTTTTTCTTCCGCATATTTGATAATAGGCTTCCATACTTTCGGAAATTCTTCAAAATTTTCGTCAATGTTCTTTTCCGTCATTCTTCCTACAAAGGTAGTGACCATATTTATGCCCATGAGTGAAGACATGTTGATGACCTTCATCAGATGGTCGATGTTCGCCTGCCTTTTTTCAAGGTCGGAGTCCATAGTGTTGGGATAGAAAGCGAGGGAAGAGATCTCCACATTTTTGTCTGCGCAGTATTTCTTCAGATAGTCGATATACTCGGCCGAGGTGTTCTCAACGTCTATGTGAGAAACGCCGGCGTATCTTCTTTCGGCTTTGCCCTGAGGCCAGCAAGCGACCTCAACGCATTCAAAACCCATTTTTGACGCGCAGTCAATCATTTCCTCAAAGGAATAAGTGTCGAGAATAGCGCTTACAAATCCAAGTTTCATATTTTACCTCCAAAGCCGCTGAACGGCAATTTTTAAGTTTATTATAGCTCTCGGCTTACAATAAGTCAATACTAATTCCTATATGACGATAACTAAATCTATATATTCGAAGATTAAAGCTCGTACCTGCCTTCGATAGCTCGGCGCAGTGTAACTTCGTCCGCATACTCAAGGTCTCCTCCCACAGGCACTCCGTTCGCGATACGACTGACCTTGATTCCCAGGGGAGAGATAAGCCTCGAAAGGTACATTGCCGTAGCCTCTCCTTCAGCCGTGGGATTGGTAGCGATTATTACCTCGGATATAGTTTCGTTATGTATACGTTTTAGCAGTTCTTTTATTTTTAGATTATCAGGAGCTATGCCCTTCATTGGAGATATTACTCCGTGCAGGACATGATAAACTCCTTTATAATGGCCGGTTTTTTCAATGGCAGATACTGCACGGGGATCCTCGACTACGCAGATAACGCCGTGGTCCCTAGTATCTCCTCCGCATATTCCGCACACTTTTTCCGAAGAAATATTTTGACATTCTTCACAAAGGACAAGATCCGTCTTCACAGCTATTAAAGCGTCGGCAAATTCTCTCGCCTCCGATTCGGTAAAACTAAGAACGTTGAAGGCGTATCTCATAGCCGATTTGCGTCCGACTCCGTCAAGTCTGCGGAACATGTCCGCAAGTCTTTCCAAGGGCTCTATGTATTCCGCCATTAAAAGAGTCCGGGAATACCGGGCACATTAAGATTCCCGGTTATTTTTTCCATTTCTTCGCTGTTGGTAGAATTGACTTTTTTTATAGCTTCATTGAATCCTGCTACGAGAATGTCTGAAAGTGTTTCTACGTCGTCTGGGTCAACTATATCCGGATCAATATCGATGGAGCCTACTTCTAATTTTCCATTTATTTTGATAGATACGGCGCCTCCGCCAACCTTTACGTCGTATTCTCTTGCGTTAAGTTCTTCCTGCAAAGCAGCCATGTCTTCCTGCATTTTTTGAGCTTGTTTGATCATTCCCTGCATGTTGGAGGGACCGCCGCCCATACCCTTTGGTAATCTTGCTTTCATTGTTATAAATCCTTTCTATATCTTTTAAGGTTAAATTTTCGCTTTTATTTCTATAATAAATTGATCAAATATCTTTAAATTCGTCGAAGGGATCGGCATCTTTTTTTACTTCTCCAATCTCAACTTTGATAATCGGATCGTGTCCGGCCAGTCCGCATAAAACAAAGGAATCGGAGATGGTTCTAACTGCGTCGTCTGCTGAGAGCATATTTGCGGTAAAGTTGTTTTCACATTTTATCAGAATTTCATTTGTTTCTTTATTAAAATATAATTCTGAGGCTGTAATAAATCCGGTTAACATGGGATTAAGTGAAGAAATCTTGTCGGATAGCTCTCCCTTTCCTCGGACAGGAACAAATCCGTTTTTCGTCTCAAGACTGCGGCTCTGAGCTTCTTCGTGGCTAACCGCGCCGCGTTTTGATTTGTCGGAAATATTATCTGTTTTTTCGCTGTTCTTTATTAGCGTTTCAGATTTTGTATTATCGCCGATAAAATCGTCGTTTTTTATTTCTTTTCTGAAAGCGGAAGTCCCCATTAGTTTTAGCTTGTCCTCAAGAGCGGTAATTCTTGCGGCCAATGCGTTAGGGGATGTGGAGAGAGAAGGCGAAGCCATTTTTATTAGCGTTAGTTCAGCAATATTTCTTTTAATTTGAGGGAGCCGATTCATTTTAAGCGCCGCGTCGTCGAGAAGTTCGGAATGATATATAAGTTCGGCCAATGAAAAACGTTTCGCCGCGTTATTTAGCAGATCTTCTTCCGATTCGGTCAAATCCAGATACTTTTTCGAATCTTCCGCGCTTTTCTCTACCATCATGTCTCGCCAAAAAGAAATCAGTTCCTGCCAGAACACTGAAACGTCTTTGGAGGATCGCGTAATGTTTTCTATTGCGGCAAAAATGTCGTTAACCGAGTTTGTACTTACGGCGATCGCAGTTTTATACGCGTTTTCTATGCCGCTTATACCGAGAGTTTCTCTTACTCTTTCCGAAGTTACGCCGCGGCCTCCTCCGGCGCAAAGTTCGAATAGATTTATGGCGTCTCTCATACCGCCCTGAGCTTGTTTAGCGATAATTTCCGCGGCTTCTTTATTGAGCGCAATATTTTCTTTTTCCGCAATATATAGGAGTCGAGAGCATATGTCGTTTACGGATATCCGTCTGAAATCGAATCGCTGGCACCTTGAAACTATAGTTGCCGGAAGCTTGTGCTGTTCTGTAGTAGCAAGAATAAAAAGAACGTGTTCCGGCGGTTCCTCCAGAGTTTTGAGAAGGGCGTTAAAGGCTCCGATCGAAAGCATATGTACTTCGTCGATTATATATACTCGTTTTTTCATTACGGCGGGAGAGTATGTTACCTCGTCGCGTATTTCGCGTATATAGTCGACTCCCGTGTTTGAAGCGGCGTCCATTTCAAGCACGTCTGTAGCCGAGCCGTCGTCGATCGACTGGCAATGAAAGCATTTTCCGCAAGGATCTCCGGCAACGGGGGTTTCGCAGTTAACTGCTTTTGCTAGGATTTTAGCGCAAGTAGTTTTTCCCGTTCCCCTTGGACCGCAAAATAAATATGCGTGAGACAGCTTTCCATTTTCGGCCTCGTATTTCAGCACGGAGGTTATATGCTCCTGACCGCACACGTCTTCAAACGCGCGGGGACGATATTTTCTGTAAAGAGCCATATGTTCCATAAAATAAAAACTCCCGTCGGTTGTTCTGAAAATTTAAAAAGAGCGGAAAAATAACCCGTACAATAAGACCATACACCCAAAAGTCGAGACGAAGCTCACACGCGTCGGAACGCTTTCTGCTCAGAGAAGGCTTGCCTGCGGCACAACGGCTAAACTGCTTAATGCTGCTTGGTTCCCCACCTGACATGGTTCACAGCCGCCGATCGCGCAGGACCCACTCGTCAACACAGAAAAAACGAACTGCAGACCGCGCAAGTCCGACCCTCGTTTTAGGATACCACCCCTGCTATAGCGGATTTCAGGTACAGGGCGCCGCTGCCTCCCCGGCTGGTATGGCCTTATTCTACGGGTTATTGATATGTGGAATAATACTGATTGTTAATTCATTATTTAAATACGAAAAGTAATAAACAAATTCGTCCTTAATAAGACGGACGATCAGCAAGCGAACGCCACATACGATACGTCCATATTATATCATATCTTTTTATTTATTGCAAGAGAATATTTAGTCTTTTTATTGTGCGAACGGACGAGCGCGCTGTAATATATACGCTCGTCCGTTCAATGGCAGCTTACATGTTTCTTCCAAATATCGCGTTGGTTCCAAGTTCTTTTTCAATAGCGAGCAATCTGTTGTATTTCGCGGTGCGCTCTCCTCGGCACGGAGCGCCTGTTTTAATAAACCCGCAGTTTACTCCAACGGCAATATCGGCTATGGAAGAATCTTCGGTCTCGCCGGAACGGTGCGACAGTATTTGACGATATGAATTCGCGGCCGCGATTCGGCATACTTCAAGAGTTTCGCTGAGAGTGCCTATCTGATTCGGCTTAATGAGTACGGCGTTTCCGGCTCCCGCGGATATGCCTCTCCTTAGTCTCTTAGGATTTGTAACGAAAAGATCGTCTCCGACGAGCATTATTTTGTCTCCAAGCTCCGCCGTTAAATCAATCCATCCGTCCTCGTCGTCTTCCCCGAGTCCGTCTTCAATAGAGATTATCGGATATTTCGCGGATAGTACGGATAAACGGGATATTAAATCCTGCGGCGAGAGTTCCTCTTCCTTTTTTGGCAGATAATATCCTCCCACTCCGTCAGCCCATTCGCTTGCCGCGCAGTCGAGAGCTATTCCGACTTTTCCGGAGTATCCCGCTTCGTCTATAGCCGAACAGATGAAATCAAGAGCTTCGTCTTCGCTTTTTAAGTCTGGAGCAAATCCACCCTCGTCGCCTATTCCGGTAGATTTTTTACTTCTCTTCAATATTTTTCCGAGCGTACGATATATCTCGCTCCCAGCCCTCAGAGCTTCAGAAAAAGAATCGAACTTTGAGGGGACGATCATGAATTCCTGAAAATCTAAATTGTTGTCGGCGTGCGCTCCGCCGTTAAGAATGTTCATCATTGGGACGGGCAGGCACGCTGCGTTTGATCCTCCTATATATCTGTATAACGGAAGTCGAGAGTGCATTGCTCCCGCTTTTGCAGCCGCAAGAGAAACTGCCAGAGTTGAATTGGCTCCAAGGCGGCTTTTGTCGGCGTTTTCATCCTGCCGTATCATTATACAGTCTATCATTCCTTGATTGCAAACCATTCCGCGAAGAGAACGGGCGATAATTCCGTTGACGTTTTCCACGGCTTTAAGGACTCCGCGGCCTCCGTAGCGCTCTGAATCTCCGTCGCGAAGCTCAAGAGCCTCGTATTTTCCTGTAGACGCGCCGGATGGGGCCGCGGCCGTTCCGTGAGAACCGTCTTCAAGGATTACCTCCGCTTCTATCGTGGGGGTTCCTCGAGAGTCCAGAATTTCACGCGCCGTCACGTCGGCTATTTTGTTTTGACAAAGCATGTACGTCCTCCTGAAAATATACTTCTTATTTATTATCGCTCTAAGAATAAAAAATATTCTGTTTATGTAACGTAATATAAAAATACGGCATATAATCATCATGAAACAATATTTTATGCGGAAAGGAAATTTTATATGACTATTTATACTGTGCGACGCGGAGATTCGGTGTATTCTATAGCTCGCGCTTTCGGCGTTCCGCCGTCTCGGATTATAACCGACAATCTGCTTGCAGATCCAGGAAGCCTCGTAGTGGGGCAGGATCTTATTATCCTATATCCCACTCAAACCCATACGGTTATGGGAGGCGAGTCCCTGTCTTCTATCGCCGAGGACTACGGAACGACTGTTCAGGCGTTATTAAGGAATAATCCTATTTTAGACGGAGGCGCCTCTGTTTTTCCGGGACAGACGCTGAACATTTCTTATGAGGAACCGCCTCTCGGCGAAATATCAGTAAACGGATACGCTTATCCTTATATAGACAGAACTACTCTTCGCAGAACCTTGCCGTATCTTACATATCTATCGATATTTACGTACGGTATTTCCTCTGACGGAACCGTCATCCCCCCTGTAGGAGGCGACGACGAGCTTATCGCCCTCGCGAGGGAATATGGGGTCGTTCCGCTAATGATGCTCACGTCTTTAGGAGAGGACGGAAAATTTTCTAACGAACTTGTGTCGCGCGTTTTAAGCGACGACGCCTTAGGCGACGCCGTTATCGCTTCCGCGGTAGAAACGGCTGTAAGAAAGGGATACGGAGGAATCGACGTTGACTTTGAGTATGTGTCCGCAGACAACGCCGACGATTACGTTGATTTTATCGAGCGGCTTCAGGCTGCGGCAGGAGACCTTACCGTATTTGTCTCTCTAGCTCCGAAATATTCCGCTGATCAGCCGGGGCTTTTGTATCAGGGACATAATTACTCCGGTCTTGGCGGCGCGGCGGATAAAGTGTTGCTTATGACATACGAGTGGGGATATACCTACGGACCTCCGTATGTAGCGCTAAATTCCCCTTTGGTTTTATTATTCTGCTGTTTTTATTCTATTTGTATAAAAAATGGAATAGAAATTATTAGAATACGATTAAATATATTTGTTTATAAGATAATCGCCGAAGAATCGACAATGAACGATTATGTCATAAGCGAATATACTTGAATAAAAAATAATTGAATTTGGAAACGCATTTCATTTTAAATTTTGTCTAAAACGCGTATAATAAAAAATGGGAGTATTAAGGCGGATATTTTTGACTATACGTGCCTTTAGAACGCTTAACGAACAGGACTTATTGAATCCCAAAATTTCATTATGTTCATACGCAGTGATCTTAAGACTAATTTTCACTTGTATTTGCAATCTAAACTTAATATTATATTGACTTCATGACTTATACATACTTAAGCATATGCAGAGAATATGGAAACGCGAAAACATATGGAATAGGCGCGGCTGAATTTTACGACGGTCGAGCCTTTCTTATTGAATCGTTCGTCGATATATGTTCTGACCCCGATAAAATTGAAAAGCTTGTAAAGCTATGCAACGATCTTGAGCTTGACGTTTATCATCTTCATGACGTTATAGATGATTTTTTGTTATCTATATAAAATTTAGCCCTTGCGTTTTATTGTTACGCGGGGGCTGAATTTTTTATTGATATGGAAACACATACGGTTAACCGGAGAAAAAACTTAAAAATAAAGACGGCGCAAGTTATTTATAATTCTTGTTAACGCCTCTGGTTTTTCAAAAAAATCACGCGTTTTCTCGCTTATATAAATTCACTTTTATTATGAATAGTCTTTTTATCATCCTTTATCACAGTATTCCAACGCATATCTTTAATAAAAATTTTTGACATAACACCTTCTCGTACGTATCCTAAGATAATACTTACAGAAAACTCCCGACGCTTCTGTTAAATGCGGAAACGTCGGGAGTTTCGTCGATGGAATTATTTTAGCTTATCTTGTACTTTGCTAGGCAAGTCGCTATAATTTATTTCTTCCCACTTATGTACTCCAAACGCCCCTACCTCAAGTGAAAGATAAGCTCCTTCTTTAAGTTCTCGCGAGGTCTTGAATTTAAGCTCCTTTTTCTTTCCTTTTCCCGAAAAGCAATACAAAGTATACTCATATTTCATATCGCTGCTTTCAGGTAATTCTTTTATCTTTGAATTGTTGATCTGAGTGTAATAGAAGCTTTCGTTATTTTGCAGATAATACAGACATCCGATTATGCAGCATACTACGATTACTGCAACTGAGCAAATACCTATTGTTTTTCTCTTCATAAGTTACTTGTGTCTCCTTGTATATGTTATTTTACGTTTTTTATTATACTTAAGCTTCAGAATTATTTCCATATATTTATCTTACGTTTGCTTTGATATTCCTTACGCTTTTGTAAGTAAATACTGCGAAAATAATTATAAGGATATTTGTTCTTGAAAGTTCAAATCCGCAAATATTCGGGTCGCGTTAATATTTAGTTTTATTTTCGCGCTTATGTTTGCTCCTGAAAACATATAAAGTATAAAATAAATCTGTTGAAAATTAATTATAATATAAAAATATATTGACAAATTTTAATATGATTGATAAAATAAAGTTATAATAATAAAATTTATATAAATTACTATAAAATTCTTACAATAAAAAGGAGGAAGTAGAAAGATTATAATAGAATTCGCGAATTCTCGTCGACAATGTTTCTGAGGCGACGATCGCGCCTCGCAAAAAGAAAGGGAAAATCAATATGAGGTCAAGGTCAATCAAAGCATTATCCGTTATAGTTACGCTCGCAATACTTATTAGCGCTTCACATTTAACGCTGGCTGAAATATCGGCGGCGTCTGATTTCTATTCAAGAGAGCAAGACGAATTTGTTCAAGAGAATTACGTCGAAGAAAAAAATTACGAAGAAAACGGCGATTACATTGTCGACGCTGAACCTGAAATTGAGGAGACGCCGTATATAATCGGTGAAGACGAGTCTCTGAGAAAGGCGGATGAAAAACATTTTCGCATGAGCGACGGCTCGTACATAGCGGCGGTGTATTCAGAACCCGTTCATTATCTAAACGGGGAAACTTGGGAAGATATAGATAATACGCTTGAGTTAACTGATAAAGGTTATATAAACCGTTCCGGAAGCTTCAGCGCGTTGTTTTCCTCCGACGGCGCCTCGGACGAACTGTACACTCTATCCTCGGGAAATTATTCCGTAAGCCTTAGCTTGCTGCGCGACGACGGCTCTGACGTTAAAACAAACGCTGAAATGAAAGACGTCGCTCAGAATAGCGAAGATAAAATTTTAGAAAACGAAGACTATGTTGATACGGTAGTTGAAATTCCTGAAGAAAGCGTCGCTTCGTCGACGAGCGCTGCGACGGCGGGGCAAAACTCTACGCCCTCCGATTCTTTATATTCCTTAAATGAAAAAATCGGGTCGCCCGAAAAAAACATACGAGATATTGTTGTCGCTGAAGAAGAGTTAAGCGCGATTTCCGATTCTCAAGAAAAATATGAGGTACGCAGCTCCGCCGAAGCGGTTGAAGAACTCTTGAAAGCGAATCCGAATTCTACCGAGGAGAGGATATCGGAAGCGGCCGCTCGTCAGGCTGAGATCAACCTGAAGCAGCGGAGCAGAGTAATGGAGCCTCGGAATCTTAATTCCGCCATCGAATATAAAAACATATCAAACGGCGTTGATATACAATATATTGTAACTTCGACGTCCGTAAAGGAGAATATTATCGTTAACTCGCCGACCGACGGATGCGTATACGAATTTCTCCTCGATACTGAGCTTGAAGTCGTTATCGACGAAGACGGAAGCGTCGCTCTCGTCGACGGAGAGACGGCCGTCTTTACCATGCCCGCGCCGTATATGTACGACTCTAACGGAGAGACGAGCTATGACGTGAAATATTCGTTTAATAATACGGATAGGAGAGGCGTCCTTACGGTGACGGCTGATTCTGAGTGGATAAACGCGGCTGAAAGAGCTTTTCCCGTTACCGTCGATCCCACTCTGATTCTTGTCAGCGAAAAGAACAAGACCAATATATCGACCGAATATATAACGGAAGGAAATTCTTCCGCCAGACATCGCAACGCAAACGAGTGGATGGTCGGATGGGATAAATCCAGCGGTAAAAATTATTTTTCGTATATTAGCGTCGATTCGCCGCTTCCCGATATTCCATACGACTGTAAATTCATAGCGGCGAGTCTGTCCCTTCCATACGGCGGCATATCTTCGTACGCTTCGGCTACGTCGTTTTATCTGATGGCGGAGCCTCTAATCATGAGCGACTGGACAGCGCAGTGCTCCCAAAGCAGAAAAACTGTTCTTGATTACTGCGAAATAAAGAACGGAGAAGGCGCGAGATGGAGGACGTTCGATATTACCAACGCCGTTCGTTCTTGGTACGACGGTAATACTCAAAATAAAGGAATATTGTTCTATTCGCGGCTGACCACGGGCGCGTCTATGTCGTCGTCGAATTATGTCGCGGGAAGATTTAACGGAGGCGGAGCAGTCGATTCCGGTTCTGTTCCGTATCTTGCGATCGAGTATCGCCATTTCTACGGAATTGAGGATTACTATACCTATCACACCGCGAGCGCTGGAGGAGCTGGAACGGCTTACATAAGCGATTATACTGGAGACATGACTCTTGCCAGAACCGATATTCCCGGTATAGGCGCCTCCGCCGACGTGTCTCGCTTCTATCACTCGTCCTATGGAGATTGGTATTTCACTAAAGAACAGTATAATTCCGCGACTGTAAAAGATTCGGTTCACAATACTGTAGACTACTCTCATATGCTCGCCGGCAAGGGATGGAAGCTGAACGTTCAGCAAAGCGTCGTTGCTAAAGAGATCAGCTCGTACAACGGAACCTCAACCGTAAAAGCTAATTATTTAATCTATACCGATGCGGACGGAACCGAGCATTATTTTAAAGAGACGGAGCCGTCGTCGAAAGTTTTTAAGGATGAGGACGGCCTCGGCTTGACGATTACCCAAAGCGGGAATACCTGCACGATGTCCGACGATAAGGATAATAAAAAGATATTCATATACGGATATCTTTCGCAGATCGTAGACCGCAACGGTAATAAAACGATCCTCATGTACGACGAAACGTATTATTCGTCGGCAAATTCGGCCGCTTGGAAGCCGAAGAGCAGTATGTTCGGAGCTAATAATAAGCCCTGTAATCAGCTTAAGAAGATAGTGTACGTGGCGGACGGGGGAGAAGCCGTAAAGCTTGCGGAGTTCAGCTATTCCCAATGCGTAGAAAACGGAAAAACTCTCTATCTTCTGACGCAGATGACAGATCGCGCCGGCAGAGCCGTCTCGTTCGGTTACTCCGGCGACGCCGTGGGATATCTTATTTCTGTCACGGATATCGGGGGAGCGGAGTATAAATACGTTAACGGAGCCAACTTCCGTATGAAAATCGCTCACGACGGAGAGCGGAAATGCGGGCTCCGCTTCACGTATGATTCCGGCAACGCCGTCCGCACATACGAGGATTATACGGGAACCGCCATAAACAACGACGAACTTCTTTCCATAAAGAATCGTATAAATGTTAGTATTTATGGAAGAAGAAGCATGTTCCGCCATACCGGGGGAGACTTGGAAGTAGAAACGTCCGACGATATATTGACATATTATGTTTTTGATAGACTGGGACGTACGGTAACGTCGTATTCGTGCGATTTATACAATAATTTAATAGGAGCGTCCGGTTCTGAGTATACCTCTAACTCAGAGAGTTCAAAGAAGAATAATAAGCTTACGAAAACCGGAGGAACCGGAACGATCGCTCAGAATATTCTGTATGCGTCAAGCTTTGAAGACAGCTTCGAAAGCAACTGGACCGTAGCCCGCCCGTCGAACTCGACCTCGGCTGTAAATAACGCCGCGGCGAGAAGCGACGAGAGCTATACGGGTTATAATTCGCTCAAGCTGTTTAACGGAAATACCGGATGGACCCGCGTGTATCAGTATCGCGTCGTGCCCAAAGCCGGAACGTACACATTGTCGGCGTACGTAAAAATAACCGAAGTAAACGATTACTTGATCGGCGGAGGCCTGTCGCTCCTCGCGACGACAGGAACAAGTACGACCCTTGGATCGAGCCGCAATCTTATCGAGGTTACGGCAGGTGAAATAAACGACGGATGGGTGCGCCTCAGCTGTACCTTCGAAGCGGCGGCCAATACCGGAATATACGCTACCGTTCTCTTTGAAGCCGTAAAGGGAATCGCGTACGTGGACGATATCCAGCTTGAGAGAAACGAGGCGCCCAGCCCCCATAATATGGTGGTGAACGGAGGCTTCGCCGCGTCCAAGTCGTATTGGACGTCGTCCTCCGGAGCGGCGGTCTACTCGACGTCGGCGCCCGGGAATATAGACGGAAACGTATTGCGCCTTTCCGGCGCTCCATGGAACGAGTCCTACGCGGCTCAAACCATAGACTGCAATCTTTCCGCGTCTGAAACGTTTATACTTTCCGGTTGGGCCTTCGCGGCTTCGACACATACTTCTCCGACCGACGACAGCCGCACGTTCCAGCTTACCGCTACCATACGTTATCACGACGGCAGCTATGAATACGTGACCGCGCCGTTCAATTTTGAAGTGCAGAATAACTGGCAGTTTGTGGCGAAGCCAGTTGTGCCGAAATATCCGTGGAAGATGATAGTGGAAATAGACGTGACGGCGTCGTATAAGCACAACGGAAACAGCGCGTATTTCGACAGCGTGTCGCTGATAAGGGACTACGCGCAAAGCTATACGTATAACAGCGAAGGAAAGATTAGCGCGGTCAATTATACGAACACGGATCAGCTTTCAAATACGTACGAAGGAGGAAACCTGATAAAATCCTCCGGAGGAGCGGGAGGAGTGTATAATTACGAGTACGACTCCGCCCATAACGTGACGAAAGCGTCCAACAACGGAGTTAATATGAACGTAGCGTACGACGCGGCGGGAAATATAACTTCAACCGAGCTTAAGGGAGAAAACACGTCCGAGTATATGAAGACCTCTGGGACGTATACGGATAATAAAACGAAGCTCGGAACGACGACGGACAACCTCGGCAATACGACGAGCTGCGCGTACGACGTTGGAACGAATAAACTGACTGGAGTAACGTCGCCGTCGTCAGATTCATGCGGCCCGGGCTCTCAAACTGTAAACTATGCGTATAACGGAAGCGATCGTCTGAGCATGTCGTACATAAGCGGAAGAGTGTCGCTGGATTACGACTACGACAAAGGAGCCGTGAAGACGATCACGAGAGGAGGCTATATACCCGGCTCGTCAGGCAAGGTGGAGCAGACGTATAGCTTCACGTATAACGACTACGGACAGAACCTGACGACGAAGGTCGGAGATCGGACGCTGTCGACGAAAACATACGACGAAGCGACGCACAATCTGACGAAGCTGACCTACGGAGCGAACGGTTCGGCGACGTATACGTACGATAATCTTGACAGAGTAAGTAAGGTAAACTATAATAATAGAGGAATAGAGGTCAGGTACAGATACGACTACATTGGAAACGTGGCTGAAACGCGGGTATACGATACCGCGACAAATAAGTTGACCGATACGTACGAGTACGAATACGACTCTCTGGGAAGGCTGATAAGATATTGCGAATACAAGGGAAGCAAGCTGGAACAGCAGGCCGAGTATACGTACGACAGTAAGAACAGACTGAAAACGGAAAGTTATTTCACCGGAAAAAGACAGAACGTGACGACGTATACGTATAATATCTCGACGGGAATGACGTCGAAGATAACGTATGGAAACGGAGACATGGCGTCGCCGAGCTACGACGGTCTGAACAGACAAAAGTCGAAAACTATAGTAAGAAACAATATGTCCAACCTGTACAACTTTGATATAAAGTATACGTACAAGGG
>CATKFO010000031.1 GCA_949747515.1 uncultured Eubacteriales bacterium | reverse complement strand
GTCATAGAATCGAGTTTTTCACCGCTTGACAGAATCTCAAAAGAAGAATTTTTTCTTATAAGTGCGTCGACAGGAATAACATCCATCATCAAAATGTGTTCATGCTTTGTATCTCCCTTAAAATCGGGGAGATCCTTAAATTTATCCGTTCCTTTAACAAGAGCGTAATCTATGTTGCAGAAAAGACCCGTAATTTGGCCTGCTCCAACATTACCCCTTATTCTCCCGCCCGGGTATCCGCCTCTCCTTTCTATTTTTCCCGCTACTGCGCGAGTAATTACATACTTATTTCCGTCTATTACTGTCAGCACACGCCGAAACCTAAACGGAATATCAATAAAATGAAGACAGTATATTTTGTCGTTTTTAGCAATTTCGATATCTCCTTTATTTTTCACACCGCCGAGGGAGAAAAATGGAACTCTCGGAAGCTTGTACTTATATCTATGACGTAGGCAAAAAAACAATATTGAAACGTATGATACAATTCTCCGGATAACGAACAACAATGCGGGTATCAAATATACGATCGACAGAAAAGCAATAACGGCAAGCTCGAGAAGGACCCAAAATAGTCGTAAAACTATCTGCCAGTCAAACAAATAAAGCGCATGAAAATAATAGTATAAATTTCTAAGCATTATCGCAATGAACGGCCACAGAAAAATTACGGCTAACAACATGAACATACTGATTACAAATGCTCTGCTTTTTAAAATTGCTTTGAAAAATACACGAATTTTTTTCATTTATAAATCCTTTCCATAAATTCATGCGCCAGATCAAAAATAATTATAACTGCATTTCAATTAGAAGCAACCTATATTATTCATTTGTGTATTATACATAATTTGTTAAAAAGCGC
The DNA here is from genome assembly GCA_949747515.1 of uncultured Eubacteriales bacterium. GTDB lineage: Bacteria > Bacillota > Clostridia > Oscillospirales > CAG-272 > RUG11130. Next base: position 13,048 of record CATKFO010000031.1, on the reverse strand, counting down.
GCAAGACATTGATTTATCCCTGCGCGCTTATCTAAATAAATTTTAATCTTCCTCTCCATAATTTATGAGTAAGATACTTTTGCGCATCATTAATTGTATAATAAATCATATATTTCATAAAAACTCATCCATATAAAGCAGCTTAATTACAAATTTATTATAATCTATTGGTAATTTTTTGTCAATATAATTAAATGATATTTTTAATGTGCATATCAACGATTTTCAAACCTTTAATTTGTGCAATTAAGAGATAAATATTTTATTTTGATTTTCATGCGGTATAAGTGAATCAAAGAATATCGCATATCTATGACTTTATCAATCATATATAGCGCTTTCGCCAGCTCGAATCCATACTCAGTATAAAAACAGCCTTAACGCGAGCCTTTGAAGCATAATTCACGCATGAAATGCACTTCACATTAAAAGGAAACTTCATGTCCGGCTGCGCGGGACGTGAAGTTAAAAAAGAACTGCCGCAAAAGCAGCAGTTCTTTTTTTCGGAGAAGGAGAGATTTGAACTCTCGCGCCGGTTGCCCGACCTACACCCTTAGCAGGGGCGCCTCTTCGGCCACTTGAGTACTTCTCCATAAACGGACGCGGATATGGCCGTCTCATATATATCCGCCGTATTATTATATTACATTACCGTCGTTTTGTCAAGATGTTTTTTCAAATAATTACCCTTTAATGTGTTTTTATTCGTTGACAACGGCGTATACTTATGGTACAATTAACGTCGGCGTTCACAAATGTTTACAGCCGTATACTCGGCGAGGCCGTCTGGAGAGAACGCGTTTACGCAGCGCTGAATATTGCCGTGATTTTGAACTTTTTACTCTTCAATTGACTACGATAAACGGCCGATATCGACGGAATGGAGGTTATATGACGATACGCGAAAGATTAAGACCCAAAGAAATATTTACGGTACCAAACTTGCTTAGCTTTGTGCGGCTGCTTCTGATACCGTTTTTCGTCGTCCTTTATCTCAAGTACGAGAATTATATCGCCGCGACGGGAGTTATTATTATCTCCGCGCTTACCGACGTTGTGGACGGACGGATTGCGCGTCGATATAATATGATATCCGACTTCGGCAAATTTTTAGATCCGCTCGCCGATAAGCTGACGCAAGCCGCCACTATAATTTGCCTTATAGCGGACTATAGTATTATGTGGGCTCTGATCGCTCTTTTCGTCGTTAAAGAAGCTTTAATGTTTACGTTTGGATTTCTTATACTAAAAAAATCCGACGTAATGAGCAGCGCTAAATGGTACGGCAAGCTGAATACGTTTGTTACCGATACGGTAATGTGCGCGTTATTTCTGTTTCACAACATTCCAACCGCGGCCGCCAACGCTATGATCGCAGTGTGCGGAGCGTTTATGATAGGATCCGTCGCTCTCTACGTGCGTTTTTATATTGGAGAGCTGAAACGCATTAAGCTTACGGCCGCTTCAGAAAAAGCAAGCTGACTCAGCAAATTTTACGGGCGCAGCCCGATATAACCGAGAGGTATAAATTATGAGTAAAATAAGAGTAACCGTTTGGAACGAATTCAGACACGAGAAGGAAGAGCCGGCCATCGCCGAGATATACCCCAAGGGAATTCACGGCGCGATCGCGGATTTTCTATCCGAATGCGACGATCTTGAAATTAGAACAGCTACCCTTGACGATCCCGATCACGGAATACCGAACGAAGTTTTAGACAATACGGACGTCCTCGTTTGGTGGGGACATATGCATCACGACAAAGTGAGCGACGACAGAGTAGCGTATATTCAGAAAAGAGTTTACGCGGGAGGCATGGGCTTTGTAGCCTGCCATTCCGCCCACCATTCCAAGCCCTTCCGCGCTCTCGTAGGAGCTACCGGAAATCTTTCGTGGGGAGACGACTGCCGTGAAATCGTATGGAATCTGAAGCCGACTCATCCTATCGCCGCGGGAGTTCCCGATCATTTTGATCTCGAGCTTGAAGAACTGTACGCGGAGCCGTTTTACATTCCGACCCCGGACGATCTTATCTTCGGCGCGTGGTACGAAACTGGCCATATATTCCGCGCGGGATGTACTTTCACCAGCGGAGCCGGAAAAATCTTTTACTTCCAGCCCGGACACGAAGCATGCCGTTCCTTCTACAATCCTCACGTGCAGCGCATAATTAAAAACGGCGTTCACTGGGCGGCTCCCAACGAGTTCGGATACGCTATTTCCGACGACGCTCCGTTTGTGCATCCGGTATACAAACGTGACGACAAATAATTCGAGAAGCGTACGTCTAACCCTTATAACGAGACAGACCGCCGTTCCCGACGGCGGCCTGTCTCTCTTTAACTCAGACGAAACGATAGTCGAAGACTGCGAAGGGATGGACGATGAATTTGACTTCGACGATATTTATGACGTTCCATACGATTTTGAAGACGCGGCGCTGAGAAAAATGGAAGAAGAATACGAGTCGTGCGGATCCGACGGTCCGTATGAAATGACTACCTCCGCAGAATATTCTGTAGAGGACGGCCGCGCTATATTTACATATAACGAGAGCCGACTTACGGATATGGAGGGAACCGTAACTCAAATCTCCTTTGATATAAATAATTCAGGAGTCGTTACTATACTTCGTTCCGGGGCCGTAAAGAGCGCGTTTGTACTCGAAGAAGGGCGGCGCCATACGTCGGCGTATGAAACCCCGTTGCTGCCGTTTGAAATATGCGTGTATGGACGCAAAGTGAAAAACAGCGTTGTTCTGCCGACTTCAGACGGCGATCTTCCAAAGGGTGAAATACTGCTCGACTATGTGGTTGAAATCCGCGGAATGGACGCTCAGCATACTTGTATTTTAATAAAAATAGGTTAAAGATTAAATATAAGAACAGGAACTTTTGTCTGTTTTTTCAATGGTATGGTAATATGTCTTGGACGAGGGCGTATCTGCGTTTAAAAGCGTTTTTTGCAGGAAAATAAAAATTCCTTAAAAACATAGTTGACAATCGATTGACTCTATGATAAAATGGATTAAATTTTAGGAAAGGTTACGTCGCCATATGAATTGTTTTTCGCTTGATTTCGGAAATATGGTAATGTCCCGCGCGAATTCAGCTATGAGTTCACCGAGACTTATGTCGTCGTACCCATATCCGAAATCTTTTTAATTTTTACGGATTATTTAACGCGGCGCGAGTCTCAGGCTCGCGTCTTTTTATTTTTTGCCGTAAAAACATATTACTATAATAATGGAGAGAACGGATGAAGCCTACGATTGAAGCTGTAAAAAAGTACTATAACGAAACCGCCGCTCAGGAGTGGGAGCGGATTGCGGGACGACCGGAATTTATTATAACCTGCCGATATATGGATCGCTATATAGCTCCGAGAGAAAAAGTCCTCGATATTGGAGGAGGACCCGGAAGATATTCGATAAGATTGGCTGAAAAAGGATGCGACGTTTTTCTCATGGATCTTGCGGAAGAAAACGTCGGATTTGCAAAAAAGACTGCGGAAAAGAAAGGGCTGAAGCTTCGAGCCGTTTGCGGAAACGCCTGTGAAGCAGACCGTTTAATAAGCGAAAATTTCGATCATATTCTTCTCATGGGGCCGATGTATCATCTCTTGGATGAAGAAGACAGGGTCCGCGCGGTTGACGCGTCCTTAAAGCTTTTAAAGCCGGGAGGAACTATTTTCGTCTCCTTTATAAACGCTATCGCAGGAATGATATTCGCTATGAGAGAAGATCCGGAAATGATCCTCAGTCGTGAGTCAAGCGAAAAAACCTATATGAAATGCGCGGCAGAGAATAAAATATACTCCGGGGACGCGTTTACTAAGGCTGTTTTTACTCCTCAAGATCAGATAGTCCCTTTTATGGAACGCTTTCCTCTTGATACGCTTCATCTGTTTGGACAGGAAAGCCTTCTTTCGCCTTGTGAAAACAAAATTCTTTCCGGAAGTAAGGAATCCATAGAGGCGTGGCTTGATTGGGCCGAAGGAGTAGCGGAAGACGTCAGATTTTTAAGCTGGGCCGAACATTTAATGTACGTAGGAAGATATAATCCGAAGTTAAACATCGTATAAAATCCGGCGGCGAGAAGCTATGGAAAAAATATTTTAGATCATAGACAAAGATATTGAAACATCAAAACGTATAGAATAGATTTCACATTGCTACCAAGGCCATAGGCGTCTATATACTTCGTTGACGCATAGGTATTTTGAAAGCTGCTAGGTCGGTTTATTGATTCGCCCTGAAAAAGGCAATCTTTGAAAAACGATCATAATTTTTGAAAATTTTGACTTTTTTACGAAAAAGATTATTTATTAAGTAACAATCAACAAATTCGGCGTTATTATTATGCTGAAAATATCTATGGAGGAAATGCAAAAAATATGATTGTAATAAAAAATGGACGATTAAATTCATCTGGCGAGGTATACGAAACAGGAGATGCTTGCAGGAAATTTAAACATCTATCCGGCCATTTTAACAACAAAAATAGAGATTCTATAGTTGGAGAATGGGTTTCAGGTAATTATCCTGCAGATTGGCTGGAAAGGATTAGGATCTACTATACGTCGACTGAAGGAAAAATTTCCAGATTGCCGTTAATTGCAACGCTTTGGCCATTTTATGAAAGCAGAAACATTTATTAAGAAAGGGAGACGCTTTTTATGAAACGCTTTATTCAGATTGCAATTTGTCTCTTATCTATTGTTATGATTACGTCGTCAATGTCCGTTTTCTCATATGCGGAAAACGTATATCGTGATATTTCCGAGGACGACTGGTTTTATGACGACGTCATGTACCTGTACGATTATTCAGAAGATTCAAAAATGATGTATGGAGACAACCTTTTTGCGCCGAATGAAAGCTTCACCCGCGCTATGGTCGTAGTTATGCTCCATAGATTTGAAGAAACTCCTTCGCCTGATAAAATGCAGAACGATCCATGGGCGGGCAAATATTCCGGCGCGTATTTCGCCGACGCTTGTTTGTGGGCGAAGCAAGCCGGCGTTGCTAAAGGATATGACGACGGCGATTTTCATCCGGACGACAAGGTTACGAGAGAAGAGTTTACGACGTTTATGCTTCGATATGCCGAGTATAAAAGTTATAATACTTCAAGCCGAAAAGAGCTTTCAGCTTTCTCCGACGCCGATACGGTCGGCTACTGGGCTAAAGACGCTATGGAATATTCTGTAGCGACGGGGCTTATCCGCGGCCGATCCGATACGGAGCTTGTTCCGCGCGGAAACATTACGAGAGCTGAGGCCGCCGCGATACTTCATCGTTTTATTGAAAATAATAAGTAAATCTAAATATCAAAAAAGACTGCCGCTTATCTGAACTCCGGATAGGCGGCAGCGGCGTTTTTACTGCGGACACGCTAAAATTAAAGTCCCGCGGCGAAAAGATTTATTCCTCCCGCAACGGCTGCGGCAAAAAGCGACGTTTCTCTTTCTACGTTGAGAGTTGAAAGCAGCATCGGCTCGCTTTCTCTCGCGCCTGCGTCCTTATCTTCTGAAAAAATCTCAGAGCGTATTACGGTTGGAACGCCTATAGACAGGACGTTCACACCCATGGTTTCCCTGCATATGCGGCATATTCCGTCCATACTTCGTATACCGCGCGATTGTTCCGGCGTGTCGTCGCGCGAATCGTCGGACGAGCCGTTCGCTCCTGAGCCCGGAGATATTCCTGCGTCCGTCACCTGTATCATCGCGTTCATTCTCTCGGGTATGCGCGCGGCGAGCGCGTCCACGGCGATTATCAGATCGGCGTTAAGTCTCGACGCGAACATGGCTACTACCTCCGCGGTTGACAAAGGGAGCGGAAGCCGCACGGGATCTCCGGTAGTAAGGGCGAAGACGGCTTCGTTTTCATTGAATCTTGGCATGATCAGATCCGCGGCGCGCGAACCAAGCGAATCCGCCGGAATTTTTGGGTTTCCAAGTCCGGCTACAAGTATGCGGCGACTGCTTTTACCCGCCAGCTCGCGGATGACTTTTGATAATACGCGAGAACACCTTTTCGCTTCTTCGCTTCCAGTAAGGCGGCCGCTTATTACGGTTGCGTACGACGCGTCCTTGCAGTTTGGGGCGCCAGAGACGCTTCCGAAAATTATATCGATTCCTTCGAGCCTTTTTATACTTTCTGAACGTCGGCATGCGGCTTCCGCCGCTTCAACGTACATAATATCCGTTTGCATATTTGAACTCCTACGTATAATTTTGCTTTATTTATTACATTATTTAACTATGCGATTAGATTCCAGTCGCTAAGGAAGAAATTTTCTCAAAGCGCTTTACAAGACGGCTTAATTAGGATATAATTAAAATGAATGAGTGTTTCCGCTCTGATTAACTTTTTTTAGAGTTTACACATCCGTTTATACGCGAGATTGGAGGGTGTTATGTTTTTTTATGGCGCCACTGACGTAGGTATGAAAAGAACCGCAAATCAGGATAATTTTATAATAACGGAATATTCTCCGGATGTGATTCTCGCCGTCGTATGCGACGGAATGGGAGGAGCCCAAGGCGGAGGATACGCCAGCAGTATCGCGGCGGAGACTTTTGCGGAATATGTCGGCGGCTTCTCTGATTATATTACTCAGCGGCACGGAGACAAGGACGTAGACGAAAAAATCTCGGATATTCTGCGCGCGGGAACGGAGGCGGCTAACGGAAAGGTTTTCGCAGAAGCCAAAAGCAAGGACGAGCTTTTCGGCATGGGAACGACTCTGGTAGCGTCCTTGATCACGCCGAAAAGCATATATGTAGTAAACGTTGGGGACAGCAGAATGTATCACGTATCAGGCGGCTCTGCAAAACAGATTACGAGAGATCATTCCTACGTACAGTATTTGGTCGACATTGGCAAAATATCTCCCAGGGAAGCTCGGAGATGCGACAAAAGGAATATAATTACTCGCGCCGTTGGAACTGAAGACGAGGTGGAGGCGGATTTATATACCGTTCCGAGGACTAAAGACGGAGCTTTCATTTTACTGTGTTCGGACGGACTTCACACTTTGATTGAACCTAAAGAGATAGCCGAGGCTTTGAAACGTAAGGGAGACGTCGACGCCGAGCTTCTTAAGAGGGCGGTCGACAAGCTGATCGGTCTGGCCAACGGCAGAGGGGGCGGCGATAATATAACCGCCGTAATCCTTTCATGTTGACAAGGTAGGGAAAGGAAACCTATTATCTGATGGAAAATTATGAAAAATATATTGGGCAGGTCTTCGACGACAGATATCGTATAGACGCTCTCGTGGGCGTGGGCGGAATGGCCGTAGTATATAAAGCGGTCGATCTTCTCATGCGGCGTATGGTCGCGGTAAAAATACTTAAGGACGATATCGCCGCCGACGAAGCGTCCGTGCAGCGATTCATTAACGAATCAAAAGCGGTCGCTATGCTGTCGCATCCTAATATAGTTAATATATACGATGTTTCCGTGCGTGATAACGTTAAGTATATCGTAATGGAGTATATTGAAGGAATAACGCTCAAGAACTATATGACGCGTCGCGAGATTCTGTCGTTCAAGGAAGTCGTGGGTTATTCCATGCAGATTCTGCGCGCCTTGGAACATGCTCACGGCAAAGGCATCGTACATCGGGATATTAAGCCGCAAAACATTATGCTGCTCCGCGACGGCGTGATAAAGGTGATGGACTTCGGCATCGCTAAACTGCCTAACGCGGAGACAGTTACTATGACCGATAAGGCCATAGGCACGGTTTACTATATCAGTCCCGAGCAGGCGAGCGGAGAAAATATAGACGCAAGGAGCGATCTTTATTCTTTGGGAGCCATGATGTACGAGATGTCGACGGGCAGTCTTCCGTTTGACTCTGATTCTCCGGTTTCCGTCGCGCTGATGCAGGTAAACGACACGGCTCCCGCGCCAAGAAGCAAGAATCCCAAAATTCCCGTAGGCTTGGAGCAAATTATAACTAAGGCGATGGAGAAGAATCCTGCGTCGCGATATCAAAACGCTGAGCAAATGCTGTCCGACATTGAAAAGCTTCGGGAAAATCCCGGCATCGTGTTTAAACCTAAGCCCTCGGAGCGGTTTAAGAAGTTTTTTGCTAAACGGATTACCGGACGCACAAGCCGCTCCATGCTTCCTATAATAATCGGAATATTTTCTTCTTTTTTTATTATATTTTGTATTTGCGGAGTAGTCGTATACGCCAACGTATTTAAAAACGACGACGGCGCGAAATCAATTACGATAGAGGTGGAAAACTTCACCGATATGACTTATACGGAGGAGCTTCAAAAGTGGTTTGAGTCGTCTAAAAGGTATAAACTTGCGTCCGTAGAATATCGATACGACGAAGATATACCGGCTAATAGAATTATCTCTCAGTCTCCTTCGGCCGGGGAGTCCAAAAAGGTAGCGGAAGGAAGTCAGTTTTGCGAGGTTTCTCTTGTCGTTAGCCGTGGAGAAGAGAGCTTCAAACTTGGTGATTACACGGCCGGAGACTATCGTCTCGTCGTTTCCGAGCTGCGTTCAAAAGGAATAAAATGCAGCGTTCAGAGAGAAAGAAGCCGCGTATTTCCTTCAGGCGCGGTAATGAATACGGAGCCCGTAACAGGATCTACCCTAAAGGAAGGCGACTCCGTTAAAGTAATCGTCAGTTCCGGCGGCGGAAGCGGAGACATTGCGGTCCCGGATTTCACTGGGAAGACCGAAGCGGAGACTCTTATCAGCGTATTTACCCTTCGGCTGAGGGTAGGAAACGTAAGCTATGAAAAATCCGATAAGCCGGTAGGTACGATAATTGCTCAGAGCATCGACGAAGGGGCTATGGTTTTTGAAAAAACTTATATTGACTTTGTCGTAAGCGGAGGTCCCAAATACGGAGATCCCAAAAACACGGATAAAATCGACTATTCCTCCGATCCGGATTCGTCCGAGCCTTTAGACGATCCTACCGACGACTCGAAGGTCGATACTAAGGATCCGGAAAGCATGGACGATTCTGAACCGAGCTCCGAATCCGAGCCTAATTCTGAACCAATCTCCGAGCCGGAAAGCTCTCAAATGGAAAGCAGCGAGCCGCAAACGAGCGCGGAGCCGAAGCCGCAGGAGCGATCAAGTATAAATGACAGAAATTAAAGGCGTTATAGTGAAGGGCGTGGGCGGGCTGTATAAGGTCCGCCCCATGCGCGAATTTCGCGGAGAAGACGACCGCGAACGCCACGAAATCATAACGTGCCGGGCCAGAGGCCGTTTCAGAGGCGAAAATATAACTCCTTTGCCAGGAGACGAGGTAACCGTTATACGAAGCGGGACAAACGATTTTAAACCTTGTAAGGACGAGTTAGACGTTCGGGGAGCCGCAGATTCCTCAGGCGGAGAATGGGTAATAGACCGTATATCCGACAGAAGAAGCGAGCTTATCCGTCCTCCTATGGCGAATCTTACTCATCTTTTTATTTTGCTTCCAGCTTCAAAGCCGAGGCCTGATTTGCTTACTGCGGATAAGCTGGTCGCTATCGCTGAGAGCGCCGGAATCGAACCGGTGATCGTAATTGGAAAATCGGATCTTGACGAGAGCCTTGCCGATGGCGCGGCTGAAATATACCGATCGGTGGGGTACGATTCGTTCGTACTTTCAGCGGTATCCGGCGAAGGACTCGACGAGCTTAAAAAGTATCTTGCTAAGATCACAGTGGAAGGAAATGAAAAAGACGAGCCGGTTCTTGCGGCTTTCGCCGGAGTTTCAGGGGCGGGAAAATCTACGCTGATGACCGCGCTGTTTCCGTCGCTTAAACTTGCGTCCGGAAAAGTCAGCCGAAAAACGGAAAGAGGTCGGCATACCACAAGAAGCGTGGAGCTGTTTCCATTGGCTCCTAACGGAAAGGACGTCATGTTTCTCGCGGACACTCCCGGATTTTCAATGCTGGATCTCGCTAAGTTCGACTTTTTTCCGCCTTCCGAATTAGCTGAAAACTTTAGGGAATTTTCAGACTGTATAGGGAACTGCCGGTATACAAAATGCACCCATACGAAAGAAGAAGGCTGCGCCGTTATCGAAAAAATGCGGAACGGAAAAATAAATCCGTCTCGACATGGCAGTTATGTTAAAATTTATAATGAAATTAAATCAGTACCTGAATGGAAGAGAAAAAAGAACAGAAGTCCGAGGCGATCGCATAAATGAAACATAATAAATACGTAATTATAACCGGAGGCGAATGCAAATGCGATCGGATTGATCCGAAAATAGCGGCCGACGCGTTTGTAATCGCAGCCGACAGCGGTCTCGACACCGCGCGCAAACTTGATATATCGCCCGACATGATCGTTGGAGACATGGATTCCGTTACAAGAGCAAGCCTTGACGAAGCTTATGGAAAAAAAATACTTGTATCTCCGCCGGAAAAAGACGATACCGACACCATGCTCGCCATATCTCAAGCGGAAAAAATGGGCGCCGAGAATATCGTTATAGTAGGAGGCGGAGGAGGAAGAGCGGATCACTGGCTTTCCAATATTTTTATGTTAGAAAGCCTCGCGTCCCGTGGAATAACGGCTGAGATGGTCGACGGTATAAACCGAATACGAGTGGTGGAAGACGGCGAATACGTTATTAGATCGAATGGATATTTTGGATTGCTTGCTTTGGAGGACAGCGTGGTTTCAGTCGTAGGATGCAAGTACCCGCTGACAAACGCGATTCTGACAAGACGTCGGCCTTACGCGGTCAGCAACGAGGTAAGCGAGGCGGCCGGAAACCGCGCTATCGTAACGGTTCGCGGCGCAATCGTCATTACGGAAAGCGAAAAATGATCCGCCTTGTGTCAAATATCCGTCGCGCGCCATATAATTTCATTAAGAGGCTGTCGCCTTGCAGTTTACTTTTATACATTACGCTTGACGTTCGCTCAGCGCGGCGATACTTCGACATGCGTAACGAACATAGAAACGGAGTATTATATGGTTAAAATAGTATTGGTAAAAAGCCCGAGAATGCTCGCGCCCTTTCTCAGACGAGCATTCAAAATAAAGAGAACATAAAAATAAGAACTGCTCGAGTCAATTTAAAAGGCGGGCGATAAAAAACATAGCCTCCTATGGTAAAGCTACAGAACTACCGTAGGAGGTTTTGCTTTTCTATAATGCGTATTAATGAAAAATCTTTTAAATTTTGTAACCTAAGATAAATATTTGGGGTGTATAAGGATGAAGGCCTTAAAATTCAATGAAAGGAAGATAAAACTGTGGATGATTCAAAAATCGTAAATTTGTATTGGGAACGTTCGGAATCTGCGATTAAAGAAACGCAAAATAAATACGGCAGGTATTGCCACAGTATCGCCTATAACATATTAAATTCTTGGGAAGACGCCGAAGAATGTGTAAACGACGCATATATCAAGACATGGAATTCTATTCCTCCTAATCGACCTAACGCGCTTTCTACATATATAGGTAAAATTATAAGGAATCTTGCCTTAAACAGACTCAGAGACAATTCGGCTCAAAAAAGAATATCGTCCGCGGCATGTTTTTCTATCGAAGAATTAGAGGAATGTATTCCGGACGGAGAAACAGCGGACGCGATAGACGCGGTTGCCCTGGGTGAAATTATAAATTGCTTTTTGAAAAAACTTCCAAAGAAGCATCGTATTATTTTTATGCAAAGATACTGGTATTTTTGTCCGATATCGGACATTGCCGACGATACGGGACTTACCGAAAGCAACGTCAAGGTTATTCTATTACGAGCGAGAGAAAAATTAAAAGATTTTTTATCGAAAGAAGGAATCGTCATATGAAAAAAAACAAATTAGCCGACGCCATCGGCATGGCGAATGAAAAATATATTATGGAGGCCGCGCCGGAACGACACGATATTCGTAAACGTAAATTTGCAGATAAGAAATTTGTTTCCATTGCAATAGCCGCCGCTGTCATAACAGCGACCGCCGTATCTGCAAGCGCGATTACATACACATACGTTATAAAAGAAAAAAACATTTTTCAAAAAACTGCCGAAAGCGGCGGAGACATATCGAACGTCGATACGGACGGCGACTTTATCTACTCTAAAATCGATGAATCGGAAACTTATAGTGAAAAAACGGATCCGGCCGACAGCGTAAAGGTTACTTATGATGATCCCAAAACTGATATATATCATAAAATGCTGAACAGTATCGACTATTTTAACAGGGCCGAGTTAACAATGGAAACGTCTATGCTTGGAGACGAAATTACCACGGTGGAATATATGACGGATATAGACGCGGGACTGTCTTACCAAGCCGTATTTTCCGGAGACCGCGTCGTTAACGAAGCCTTCGGAACGTCGGAAAATGTAATTTTTGTTGATAACGTCGGAAAAATGTATATGAAAAACTACCTTCCGATATACTCGCGAGACGATACCCCATACATACCGCTTTCCGAAAGAATAACGATGGAGGACGGAATCCCATGCTATTCATATCGGAGAAACGTTACGAATTGCCCATACGCGTCGTATTGCCTCGTGCCGCAGGAAATCACGTTCAGTTATCTGAAGGACTTCAATAGATGGGAGATCGAGGATTCGAACGCAAGTTATTTGAACAGATCGTGCGTAAAAATTTCCGGCTGTGTTGAAGGATATATAAGTGAAAAACACGACGCCGATTCTTTTACTATGCTTGTGGACGATCAAACTGGAGTTCTTATGCAGTTTGCCGCCTATAGAAACGGCGATATATCCAGATATATGAACGTTAAAAAGTGCGCTTTTGAAGGAGATATAGACATAAAGATATTTAATGATGAGGATTACGTCGATTATACGGAGATATGGCGTTAGCAGCAGCTGCGAGCTACTATAAAAAGAGACGGGCCTTTTAATAGGAGACCGTCTCTTTTTTGATATTATCATTTATTCCTGCGTAAGCTCGGCATAATAAATCAACACCTCGCGTCTGCTTTGCACGGCGGGAGCAAGAGAATCCGGCGCATAGCGGCGCAAGCTCTTCAATTTGAGAAGCGTAAGCATATCTGTAGGAAAG
>CATKFO010000030.1 GCA_949747515.1 uncultured Eubacteriales bacterium | reverse complement strand
TTATTTTTTATTAAGCGGCATATGAAAAAGAAATGAAAAATATATTCTTTAACAGGAGAGAATAATAACGTTAGGAGAGAAAATAATGTTTAAAAAATTAAAGAAGATTTTGGCGACCTTTTTATCCGCAGCAGTATGCGCTGGAGCGTTTGTTTCGCTAAGACTTCCTATTAGCGCGGAGGAAGTTTCTCCGTTCGATGTGGAGGCTAAGAGCGCCGTTCTGATGGACATGAACACCGGAACGGTATTGTACTCTAAAAATCCAGACGAATCGTTGCCGCCGGCATCCGTTACTAAAGTAATGACCTTGCTGCTTATTATGGAGGCCATTGATTCGGGGCAGATTTCGCTTGGAGACGATCTTACTGTAAGCGAGCATGCGGCGTCCATGGGAGGTTCTCAGGTATATCTTGAACCCGGAGAGAGCATGAAAGCGGAAGAACTGCTGAAATGTATTGTAGTTGCGTCCGCAAACGACGCCGCGCTCACTATGGCGGAGGCCGTCGCGGGCAGCGAGGAAGCGTTTGTCGCTCGCATGAACGAGAGAGCCGCGGAACTCGGCATGAAGAATACTAGTTTTGAAAACGTTACGGGACTTGACGACAATGTTACTCGTCATGTTACCAGCGCTCGAGACATCGCGTTGATGTCTCGCGAACTAATGAAGCACGAAAAAATATTTGATTTTACTACCATATGGATGGATACAATAAGAGGAGGCTCCTTCGGCCTTACCAATACGAATCGATTAATTCGGTTTTACAGCGGCGCTACCGGACTTAAAACCGGATCTACGTCTAAGGCGGGTTTTTGCATAAGCGCTACCGCCAAACGCGACGATCTGCATTTGATCGCCGTAATAATGGGCGCTGAAACAAGGGATAAAAGAAACGAGGCCGCAAAGCAGCTTCTTGATTGGGGATTTGCAAATTATTCCGTTTATAAAAAAGACGGAGGAGAGTGCGACCCGGTTACTGTAATAGGCGGCGTTCGCGAAGGCGTTCGCGGAACATACGATGGATGCGAGCTCCTGCTGCCCAAAGGGAAAGTAGGCGGGGTTTCTTCGGAGGTTATCCTTCCCGAGTCAGTCGCGGCTCCGATTAAAAGCGGCGACGTCCTTGGAGAAATAAAATATACCATAGACGGAGATACAGTCGCCGTATCTGAAATACGAGCTTCATCCGACGTTCCGAAAATCAGCTTTGGAGGGCTGCTTGCGAAAATGCTGGGAGGATTTTTGCTGAAATAAGAAATAATCGTCAAATTACTATTGAAAAATAGAGCAAAATGTAGTATCATATAATTGTAAATATGATAACCGGATGTGCCTATTAAAAGCATAAATTCTATTCTCCGGACAGCGCCTGATCAAAAACTGCGCGCTATGCAAATCAAAGGACGTAAAATGGCTCTCAAACTGAATAAAAGGTATCTTGAACAATTTATTAAGCTCGAAGAGAACGATTGCGAGATATGTCGCGTCTCGCATATTGCAGAAGCCGCTCATACGCTCGTCAGAGAAAAAAACGGAGCTGGCAATAAATTCCTGGGATGGTATGATCTGCCGGTTAGTTATGACAAGGAAGAGTTTTCACGTATTCTTAAGGCTTCTGAAAAAATCAAAAAACTTTGCGACGTATTCGTGGTAATAGGCATAGGCGGATCGTATCTTGGAGCTCGCGCGGCCATAGAGTTTGTAAAGTCTCCTCTTTATAACAATATGAAGAAGGAATGTCCGGACATATACTTCGCAGGAAACAGCATCAGCGGTTCGGCTCTTGCAGACCTTCTCTCGATCTGCGAGGGACGCGACGTATGCGTAAACGTTATATCTAAGTCCGGTACGACGACCGAACCTGCCGTCACATTCCGCGTGTTCCGCAAACTTCTTGAGGACAAATACGGAAAAGACGGAGCGAGGGAAAGAATTTTCGTAACAACTGATAAGTCCCGCGGTAAGCTGAAAGAATTTTCTACAGATATGAATTATGAGACGTTTGTTGTTCCCGACGATATAGGAGGGAGATATTCGGTGCTTACCGCCGTAGGTCTTCTGCCGATTTCCGTCGCGGGGATCGACGTGTCTGAAATGATGCGCGGAGCCGCTGACGCCAGAGAAAAATATTCGGCCGTTTCCGTGAAAGAAAACGACGCTATACAGTACGCGGCCATAAGAAATATTCTTTATGGCAAGGGAAAAAATATCGAGATACTCGTCTCTTATGAACCTGCTCTCCAGATGTTCTGCGAATGGTGGAAACAGCTTTACGGAGAAAGCGAAGGGAAGGACGGGAAGGGATTATATCCTTCTTCGGTTATTTGTTCTACGGATCTGCATTCTCTCGGACAATATATTCAGGAGGGAAGAAGATCCATGTTTGAAACCGTCGTAAGCTTTAAAAAGTCGAACGACAGCGTAACTGTTCCGGACGATCCTGAAAATATAGACGGCTTGAATTTCCTTTCAGGCAAGGACTTCCACTTTATAAATACAATGGCGATGAACGGAACTCTTCTCGCTCATAACGACGGCGGAGTCCCCAACGTTCTTATTGAAGTTGAGGACAGGAGCGAATATTCCTTCGGATATCTTGTTTACTTCTTTGAGCTCGCCTGCGCGATATCAGGTTATATGCTCGGCGTAAATCCATTCGATCAGCCGGGCGTAGAGGCTTATAAAAAGAACATGTACGCTCTTCTTGGAAAGCCGGGATATGAAAAAGAAAAAGAGGCTCTTGAAGCCCGAATAAAATAAATTTTAGGAGGCAACTATGTTAAAACTCATAATTGGCGCAAAAGGATCCGGAAAGACTAAAACTTTAATTGAGCTTGTAAACAAGTCTTTGAGCGAAACTAAGGGTTCTGTTGTTTGCATCGAGAAGGGCGATAAGCTCAAGTTTGACATAAGCTACCACTGCCGGCTTATCGACACCGAGCAATATCAGATTTCCGGCGCCGACTCGTTGTACGGATTTGTAGCGGGCATTCTCGCAAGCAATCACGACGTCTCTGATCTTTATATTGACTCCGCCCTTAAGATTTGCGGAAACGATCAGATTCCTTTTGACAGCTTCCTTGCAAAGCTTGACGATCTCGTAAGCAAACAGGGCGTCAACTGCGTTATAACTTCTTCCCTCCCCGTTGATCAGGCGACCGAGACTGAAAAAGAGTATCTTTGATTTATTTGTTTGACAAACGGCAAATTTCCACTTGTTGAGCAGAATAAATATTATACGGCGAAAACAGGATAAATAAAACGGCGTCAGAGCGCATAGGGTAAGCAATCTCTATGCGCTCTGACTTTTTGTTAACGAAAGATCATATGACGAATATCAGAAACGAGAGATAAACTTGTTTCCGGCAAGCAATCAAGATCTTGGGATTTTACTCCATCCTTTTTATGGACTCCATTCTTATGATTACAATAGCAATTTTCCGGAAATTAGGTAGTATTTGCAGCTTTCTTCCTTAAAAAATGCGCGCGTCTCAAACGTTACATATATTCTTATGATTTCATCGGCTCTTAAAATCATTGGCGTTTATTTTTCGATGTCGTTAGATCCTCCGATATCCTTGCCAAAATTGCAGCTATACCGCCACTCGATTTTTTCACCTTGCTTCAATTTATATCGACTGCATCCGTAATTGGGATACCATCCGTTCACTCTATACATCCAGCCTGATCCGCTGCCGCAATCAAATTCATACAAGTTTCCGATTCCTTCTATATAGACGCTGTTATACATAGGCGTCCATGAGGCTTCAATATGAATTTTATTCTCGTCGCACACTCTCTTCAGCGCGTCGTATACCGATTCACCCTCATAAAATACGACTATCTGCTCGGAAAGAATCACGCCGCTTTTGGGAAGAACGTCAAGCTTATCCGGATCTAAATTTATCAGATTATTGAGAATAGAAGAGCACTCAATGGAAATGGTACAAGTATAGCTCTCTCTCGTATCGATTTTTTGATCGTCAGATTCAGCGGATAACGGCTTGTCATCCGACATATGGGATGCGCCGTACTGTTCCGTCTTTATTATATAGGAATTTGTTTGCGTGCTTTCTAACGAAATATCAGATGTATTCGTCTCTGAACTCTCCGCAGCGTGGACTTGAGTCTCGTAAGGCGACGTGATGTTCTGCGAGGGTTTTGAGTTCGGCTCGCTCGATATCTCTGGAGTTTCAGAAGATACTGCCGAACTAATATCCCGCGTCGTGTCGCTCGATTGAGTCGACGATAAAGTCGTGCCGTCAGGTTTATTATTCGGAGTGATTACATAGGATCCTGTTTGTACTTCCGGTGAAAAATTCAGTATGCTTTGTTTTTTATTCGTAATGGTTATCTGCAAATCTTTTCCGTCGTCCGTCGCCATGATTGCGCTTTGAGCGTCCCAGAAATCGTTAAGATAAATGGAAAGAGCGGGAGAAAATCCGAAATTTTCATTGGAAATAAATCGGAACGCAATTTTTTTTTCGTTTGATTCCGTTATTTCTATTCCGAGGTTTAAATCCTTTATTTCTTTGACGTCGTTGCCAAAAATTATCCATTCGTAGCGAACTCCAGAGGATTCCCCTATAAATGTAACGGCCTTGTTTTTTTGTTTTAATTCTTCAAAAACATCGGCGGAAATCATTCCGTCCTCCGGAATGGAAATGCTATCCGCAAGAGTGACGGGCATCTTGTATAATGAATCGCATCCGCAAAATATTGAAAAAATACACGCCAATATTAATATCAGACATGCTGTTTTTTTCATTGCGCCTCCAATCTGCCTCGAAAGTCGAGGCAAAAGCTGAATTCCCCAGCCTCGTATAAATTGCTGCCGGGGAATTCTTTTTATCGATCTGTTTTCGGTCCCATTTAATATTTATGTTTTGCTTTCCTTTTAGACGAAATAGCCGCTATGGTTACGGATATGGACAGCGTCGCAAGAACGATGTATATAATCGTATTGTATGCGTCTTCTGTCTGAGGGCTTTGTACGGCGATATAGTCCGATGGCGTTATTGGCTTAAGATTCTGATCATTGCCGTTTGATTTAGTCGGATTATCTTGCGCGACATCATCGGGCTTTTTAGCATTGTCTTCAGACGGCGCTACGACTACGCTCTTTCTGATCGTTACATCTTTCATATCATAAAGGCTTCTTTCCCCGTTCAGAAAACGGAAGTATGCGGTCAACGCATAGTAGCCTTGTTCTGTAGCCATGCCGCTTAGCTCTCCGTACATAGTGTGCGCGAAACCGCCGCTCTCGATTGCGTAACCGCATAAGGCGTCTACAGCGGATATTCCGTTCTTTACAAATCTTGGATCGGTATCAGGGTTAATTCCTAAAGCGGTAAGCGCCGCGATTACCTGCGCTGTAGATTCTCCGGTAGGAATATATTCGCCGTTCATTTGAAGAGAAGAGAAATCGCCGTCGTCGTTCTGCGCTTTAGACAGAAGATCAAGAGCTTTATCAACGGCGATTTTTACTTCTGCATTTATATTGTAGTAAGGAGACAGCGCCTGCAAGGCCATGGCCGTCATGTCAGAATCGAATCTGTCTCCTGAAACGCTCCAGCCTCCGTCTGTGATTTGCGCTCTCAAAATGCACGTTATAAGCTTCTCACGCGTAGTTTGATCTGCGGCGCCGCTGTTCGCTGGAATTTCGTAATCGTGGGAATCAAGAGCTATCAGAGCCCATACGGGACCGTTTACGCCTTGCTTTTTGATATAGCTCATATCTGTAAGTCCCGTCAGCAGATTATGGCCGCCGACGTTCGTTACGTCGTATCCCAGCGCTGTCAGAGCTAAGATAACGCGGGAATTGTCTGTAGAACGACTCCTGCTAAGTTGCTCTTTTTCGTTAATGTTTTCCTTTATATAATTCAGAACGTTCTCATAATATTCACTGGAAACGTCGCGATCGCCGCGAACAAGACCGATTACCATCCACTCGCCGCCGACGGAACCAACGTCAGGAACGTATTCCCGTCCTAGTTTTGACAAATAGTTTCCGGTTTTTTTATAGATTTCAGCGTGAGACGGATTTTTTAGCTGAATCAAAAGATTTTCAGCCGTTATCAATTTGTTATAGTTTTTAATCAATTTCTTCTGCAAATCGGTCAAACTATTGTAAGCATTGCGGGCGGCAACTATTTCATTCTCACAGTTTAAAGTAACTGGGAAGCCGATTGAATCTATAAGATCTTCCACGGCTGCGGCCGAAGTTTCATCTTCGTCCGTTTTTTTCAGTTCTGCCATAATTCTTTCAGCCGCCGTAAGCATATCGTAATTTTTAACTTTCGTTTTCTGAACGTCCGTCAAAGCGTCGTATGCTTCACGCGCGTAGATAATTGCGCTCTCACTGTCAATAGTAACCGAAGCTCCGATAGCGGCGATCAGTTTTTCGACTGCTTCAATAACATCAGCGTCGGAATTATCGCTTGAATCCAATTCTTTCTTATAATCGTCGGTATGATGGAAAATTATCGTGTCTCCATCATTAAGATACTGTTGATTCACCGCCAGCTCGCCATGTTTGTTATTAACGGTAAACATCCAGCCTGAATTGACGTGATTATCCGCCGCTTTAAGCGTAACGCCGTCTTTTGTAAGAGATTCAATATAGGCGCCCGTGGGGTTGGAGGCCGTAATTCCATTGTCTGCGAAGATATTGTTCAATACGTCCAGAACTGTGGCGTTTGCGTTTACATTATATTTTTTTGCGGGAACCCAAACGTCCAAATTATTATCCGCCATAGTGTGAAATTTTCCATCTGTATCGCAATCATGCTTTTCGTCTCCCAAAATGGCGACGGTTACTGTGATCACGCTCTTGGAATTCATAACCCGCGCGTATACAACGGCGGTCAGTCCCATATAATTCAATGTTATCTCTTGATCGCCGATTTTTTCGGAATCGAATCCCGTTAATGTTACGTCCGAAGGGGAGATAATCTCAGATTTTCCATCGTTGTATACGACGGTTATAACCATGCCGCTAAGATCAAGTTTGTCGCCTTTTTCGTATTCTGTCTTATAAGAACCTGAAACAATGAGCTCAATAGCCGTAGCAGGGGTAGAATCGGTATAGCAAAGCTTGCCGGCGTCCGCTCCAAGGGGGTCGTCTGTACGATTATGATCCGTTTTTGTAATCCCGCCGATACCTGACTCGCCGTCTGCGGTGTTGACGTAAGCCGCGCCGCTTACAGTTTCATGCGTTTCGCAGCTCGTATCCACATACTTGACAAATCCGATTCCCTTATTAGCTCCACAGTCGGAGGAATAGTAATTTCCTGCAATTCCGTCGTATTTATTCAAGCTGCCGTAATAGCCTACGACGCCTCCGACATATGTTCCTCCGGTGGCTTTTACGGTTCCGGCGAAAGAGTTGTCCTTGAGGATATGACCTCCCCAAAGCTGAAGAACATAAGTATCGGCTCCGATAATTCCGCCCACTTTATCTCCGCCGGTAACAGACGCGTTGGACGAGCAGTTTTGAATATTTATTTTTCCCCCGTTTGGGGCGGTTTGGTTGCTATAACCTCCTCCGACTATACCTCCGACATGATCGCCGCCGGCTTCAACGACGCCGTTAAATTTACAGTTTATAACGTTGCAGGTTCCCATAGCGTTGTCGCGCGAGCCAAGAATACCGCCCACATAGTTTTTTCCGTAAACTGTAGCGTAGCTGACGCAGTTTTCAATAGATCCGTTGACCCGACCTGCGAAGGATCCGATCATAGTCTGCTCTTTATCATATCCGATAACCACGTTTTCTTCAATGATGCAATTTCGAATTTCGACTACAAATGCTGCGGAGCATCCTGCGAAACCGTTTGTAGTTATGTAAGTTCCGATCAAACCGGACTTCAGCGTGCTGGATCCTGATTTCAGCGTTACATTGTCGATAACTACGGCGTTTCCGGAAAGTCCTACGCCTTCAAGATTGTTAACAAGTCCGTAGCCGGCGATCCTTTTTCCGTAGATATTTAGATTTTTAACCTCTGCCCCGACGACATATCCCAGCAGCGGCATTCCGCCTTCCGGTACGGTAACGGTTTTGTTATCGCCGTCCAAAATACCGCTGAATGAGGCCTTTGTTTTTGAAACTCCGATTGGCGTCCAATTATCTGGCAGCGTTATATTTTCAGCCGTCTGTTTTAGATACGATCCCTTAAAATTTAGTCCGACCGCTACCAGATCGGCTATATCCTGATAATCTTGCGCGTTTTCAATTAAATATGGATCTTCCAAAGAGCCGGAACCAACAAGTTTATCGCCTATTAAATCCGATACGGCCTTAACGGTAATTTCAACAGGCTCGGAGACGACGCTTGCAGTATAGCCTTGAACTGTATTGGTAATAACGCAATAGTAGTACTTAGAGCCGACTTTTTTGGCCGCGCCTAGCGCATAGCTGGAAGACTCGGCTCCCTTGATGGGCGCGCCTCCTTCATTGCTAAGAATGTCGTTTTCATACCATTGATATGAAAGCTTACCGCCGTCAGCCTTAGATACGGAGATTGAAAGGGAAGACGTTCTATCTCCCTCGATATAGCTTGCGCCAATCGGCTGCCTGTTTATAATCGGGGCGTCAGCTTTATCCGTTTTAATAAAAACATAAGCCCCGTTAACGTCGTATGTTTCGGCGTTATCGCCGTCTCCGATCGTGTATGTCATTCCAGTAGAAGCCCATGAAGTATATGTCTTACCCTTAAACGTATAGTTTACGCGGCAGGCATAGAACTTACCGGAATCGTTAGCTAAGCTTAGTTCGGTGGAAGGCTCGTAGCTTTCTCCAGTCGAATTTCCAGGCGCTGAGGAATATCCCCTGATATTATAAGGCGTGCTTACCGAATACCATTTATAATCCCATACGCCGCCCTCCGCGTCGGAAGTAGCCGAGACTGTAAGCGCGTCCGCTTCGTCTCCTACATTGTAGACGTAACCTGAGCTCCAGTCGTAATCTTTAAGCGATTCTCCTGGATTAAGAATAATCGCCTTAGGAGTTGGATCGGGATCCACAGTAATGCGGGACGCTGAGGACACCGCCGTATTATTAATAGTTTTATCGGCGTTTGTAATAACACAGTAGTAATATACGGTTCCTATAGCTTTGGATGGAGGGGCGTAGGACGAATCGGTAGCTCCGGCAATAGCGACGCCGTCTTCAATAGAACCGGAGACGCTTGAATACCATTGATAATTCAGTTTTCCGTTTGCGCTGGCGACTACATTCAATTCTGCGGTTTCAGCTCCGATAATGTAGTCTGCGTCGGAGGGCTGAGTCATGATATACGGCGTATCGTTAAGAGGTTGTTTTTCCAGAATCAAAGTATAAGCGTAAGGTTTAACATTATCGCCGGAAACAGCGACGGGAACCTCCATTTTTCCGTTTTCGTCCCATTTATAGATTAGGCGATATGGCTCGCCGTCGGTAACTTCTTCTCCGCATACGGTAACGATATAGTTGCTCTTATAAGCGCGTACGGTAATATCCACGCCGTCCTTTAAGCCGTCTACATAATATTGATATCCGTTGTTTACATCGCGATTAAACTCGAGGGTTCCTATTCCGTTTACGGTCAACTCAGTCAGCGTAGCGTGCTTATCTATATTAACCGTGTATCGTATATCTTCATTAGACATATTGTTGGTCTTGTCATAGATAACCGCTCCGAAATAACCGCCGGAAGTGTTTATACTATTGCTGGAGCTCCATCCGAATCCGCCAAACATACTGTTGTACGAGTAGTAACAGACAGCCTTGTCTTCAAACCCTTCTGCAAGCTTGGCGTAGGGCCATATTGTCGACGAATAGTCCGGCACAGAAATGTTGTACTCGGTAACTGCAGGATCGAACGCGGGAGTAATTTTACAAAAGTTACTTTTATCATTATATACGTTTGATATATTCAAGCTTTCAAGTCTAGGAGCTTCCGTTACAGTTACCACGCATACGGGCGCGGTAATAGCGGCGACGGTGTTTCCGCACGCCTCCTTATTTTTGGATGCGGAGACAATATAGGTTCCAGGCTGTTCAATAGTGAAGGAGGCGTAACCTGAACTGTTAGTTATGACCGGTGTTTTTACTCCGTTCGTTGTTTTGAACGCCGGTACGCCGTTAACGGTAATAGCGGCTCCTTCGCACCCTGAAAATACGGTATTCCAATCTTCGTCATATCCTGCCTGCGTAAGCTTGAGTCCGATTTCAGATCCGGCAACAGCTTTGTATACGCTTTTGTTAAACGCAGAATAAGCTTCATTGTCGGGATAAGCGCTCTGATTTATATATGCGTCGATATAATCTCCGTCTTTGATCACATGATCAAGCCCCGATACTGAGGCTGTTCCTCTATTGACTTGATAACCAAACATGCCGCCGCTATCGCCCCAAAGCGTTTTTAGATTCAAACCATATGTTTCGTGATTATATGATTCATATCCTGCGGCGGATCCGCCTTCATAACAGATATTGTGGACCGCCCTCAAAGCGTCGTCCAGCGTGTAGCTTTCCTTTCCTGTTAACGTCACGGGAATTTCCGCCACGGCGTCTCCATCTTTACCGATAGCTAATCGTCCGTTCTTACCGACGGACACATAAGCGGTAATGGATCCCTCGGTTGATTCATCTGAAAATACTGCCAATCCGCCTATCGGAAGCATGGATAGAGTTATGATGATAGCTAGCAATCCGCCGATCAATCTAGTTGTTTTTGTTCTCAATTTAAGTGTCCTCCTGATTTTCAAAATATGCCTTTTCTTAATCTGTTCAGCATATAATTTTCTTGTTTTTCGTTCCAATATTGACGAAACCGGATCTTTTTTTTTTCTTTTGTCGTGAATTTCGCCCTGAATTTTTCAGCTCAGCCGCCTCCAAGGCGCGCGGCCACGGTCCCAAGAAGGATTTGATCCGTGATAAAGTCGCCGCGTCAAAGTCGCTTTTCATGGGAAGTCTGCCATGTTTCGCCTGCATTTCACGAAGCTTGCTTACCGCCCAAGCTTGCTTCTTTTCTTCCGGCCATTTAGTCATCTCACCCATAATAATCTCCATTAATATAAAATTCACAAAAATGGACTGACTCCCATTTTACATCTAAACGAGACGGCATGTTTAGCATGTGAACCGTGAGCGTAAACCACACATAAATCATTAATTTATTATCGCATTCTTCACGCGAATACCTCCTTAGAAAATAAAAAACACCCTTTCCCATAACATAAGAGAAAGAGCGCAACAGATTACAAATTCGTAATGAAACCATAACTTTAAAATCAGATAAAAATAAAGAGCGCAGGATTTCAAAGTCGGTCATGCGACATTTGATAATCGGTTGCACTCTTCTCGCCCAATCATGGTTAACCATTTTGAAAATACGGCAGGTATCCTGACTTATGATTCTGCGATCATGAAAAATAGCATCGCAAAAGAGCGGTCTTCTCATAAAACAGTTCTAATGGCGCGACGCTCTTCATTTTGTCAAATACAGTAATGGCGGTTGTTCCGGATTCGAACCGGATTTCCTTTTGCATCTACTCAGCTAACAACTTTTCAAACCGTATCTTCAATATAGTATTTAATTTTATATGTATTGGATATTATACCTCGCTTTTATAGTTTTGTCAATGCAGAAAACGGTAAAAAACGGCAAAATTCTATAAAAGGTTACGCGACGAACTTTTACGATTACGTTGTATAAGGATTTGTGTTGAATCGCCTTACGATAGAAAAGCGCAATATATAATATTATTAAAAAACGACGACTGTATTTTTGCAGTCGTCGTTTTTTAATTCATATCGTATTTTTAGTTGGACCAGATAGCTCTGGGAGCCTTCTCCGCCGTAGAAGCCTTGTGCTCAATGCGGAACATATTCATCTGTCCGGGATACAGCCACTGACCGTCCCAATGAGCGAGACTTTCGCCAAGAGTATACGGAGCTTCTTCTTTGCCGTTGAGCATTATTTCAGTGAGAGAATACTTCTCGCGGTCAAAACCAGGACGGAATACGCCCGGTTTATCCATAGACGCGTTTACGATGCAAAGATACTCGCTTCCGTCGGTCTTATCTTCAAAGAAGCTTACGATAGCCTGTTCGGTGCTTATAACTTCCTTGATAATCGGGTGTACGAGAGAGGTAAACAGATCATATCCGCCATAGGTCTTGCGAGTAAAATAAGTTGCCTTCAGCTTAGAACGCATGATAATCTCGCCGTACTGATCGTTAAAGCGGCGATTTGCCCTGAGCATGTCATAGTAAAGGGGAGTCTTGTTGCCATACTCGTCGATGGGCGAGCCATGATAATTAGGACCGATGCTGCGATCGTAGAATCTGAACCAGTTAATACCTCTGCTTCCGCATGCCGCGGCGGTAGTAATCTGCCACAGAGTCTCGTATCCGTTGGGAATACGGAACATATAGTGAGCGCTTGAGAGCTGAGTATTCCAGCAGTCTACTCCGGCGTCGTTAGCCGCGCTTACAAGAGCCTTCAAATTTCTGAAGTATGAATCAACGCCGTTTTCATCCCAAACCTGATCGTAATGACCATAGCTGAACAGGCTGAATCCGGTGTCCTTTGCAAAATCCTTGAGCCACTGTCTGAAAGTCTTGCCGCCGAGAAGCTCCGGCTCTGTAGCGTCCATATCAGTATGCAGATTGAGATACGGAGTCAGTTCGGGAGCGGTTTCTTTCTGAAATTTAACGCAGTTTACGCTGTCCTCGAAAGCTTCCTTGGTGCTGGGCTCGTCTCCGATAAAGAATCCGTAAAGCGCAGGATGCTTTATAATACTGTATACCTCTGAGAATCTCGCCTTGTATCCGTCAAGTCCAAGCTCTCTGATAAACTCCGACTCAAGTCCTATCACATACGCGATAAGCTTGATACCGCGTTTTTCGGCAACGTCAAGGAAAGGAATGATCTTTTTCGGATCGTCCTTTCCATAAACGATCTTAGGGGTCATCGTAACGGTCAAACCGCAGTCCGCCCAGACGTTAACCTCGTCGGAGGTGAAGTCGTCCAAATTGTTGTAATTCCAAATGGAAATCGGAAATTTTTCTGCCATAGTAGTTGATCCTTTCAATACTTTTAAGTACAATGAAGTAACCGGCGGCGAGAGCAGCGACTTCCTGTCACAATTTACCGCCTGACGAGGAAATTATACCAACAAGATGATTGCTTGTCAATACATTAAATTAAAAAACCGTCCTTTTTTAACGCGCTTTTCTCTCCTTTCCTTCTATGTATAAAAATCTTTAAGAAAGAACTTGCTATTCGCAGTAAAATATGTTATACTACTTATGTATTTACATTAAATAAAAATGCTTTGACGAAGACGGCGTTAGCACGCGAAGCGGCATAGAGAGAGCGCTCATGGCTGGAAGGCGATCGCGCTTGTGCAAAACGCATTTCACTTCGGAGCTCGTGAAAAAGTTCATGCGGGAGAGCCCGTTACAGCGAATATAAGCGCCAGTTTAACGCCGGAATCCGGGTGGTACCGCGAGGCTTTTCGCCCCGTCCCGCTATTTTTTTGCGGAACGGGGCGTTTTTTAATTTCGCATACCAGGACGTTAGGACTTTGCATGTCATTGCACGCACAAAATTTGTCTGCAAGAATTTTCTCCCCCAAAATCAACCGAAAGGATAAATTTAAATGAAAGAGACTTTAATGAAAATAGCGGCGGACGCGGCCTCCGCAATTGAAGAGGTCAACGCCGATTTAGAAGCTCTGAGAGTTAAATATCTCGGAAAAAAAGGCGAACTTACCGCCGTTCTTCGTGGAATGGGTTCCCTTTCCGCCGAAGAGAGACCGGTTATCGGTCAACTTGCAAATGAAATTCGCGCGGATATTGAAGCCAAGCTTGAAGCAAAGCGAGAAAGC
>CATKFO010000029.1 GCA_949747515.1 uncultured Eubacteriales bacterium | reverse complement strand
CTTTCTTTCGGTGAAAGGAACAAATTACTTTCTTTTTATAAAGAAAGTAAACAAAGAAAATCCTTGTATTATTCGCTTCGCAAGGATCGCCGCAGCTTGCGGGCAAGCTGCTTTCGTCGGTTTGTTGAAATGAAGTATGGTTCAACAGCTACTTGTGCGGCGGTCAAAATGTGGAGTTCGCTCAGCTTGTGAAGTTGAGCGGGAGCCGGAGTGGGTTCCAAGGGCGTCGAGTTAGTTTAACAGCAAACTTGCATGTTTGCGTTCAAAATGTGGCTTTGTTAAATGTGGTGCTTAAGCTTAACGTTAATGTTTACGCATCGCTAAGGCATCCAACTATAAGGCGCATAACAACTCGCGCCTGTTTCACACGGCGGGAGCAGAAATTACGGTATAGCGCGGCGCGAGATCTTCAATTTGAGAGGCGTAAGCATATCTATAGGAAAGCTCCGTTTCAAGGGATACCGAAGCGGGATTGAAGGATACTTCAAATGAAGCTGAAGGAAACAAAAATCCCGCGGGAGATTTTTGCCGCCGCAACAGCTTTTTTGGTAAAGCTTTTTTCTCGAAAAAAGCTTGTAGGGAATTTATACTTTCTTTCGGGAAAGTAACGAATTACTTTCTTTTTGTAAAGAACGAGCCCTTTCATGCCGTTGGCCTGAAAGGGCAAAGAAAACATGAGAAAAGTTTGCTTCGCAAAAAGTTGCCGCTGCTTGACTGCAAATATGCAGGCAAACCGCTTTCGTAAGTTTGTTGAAATGAAGCTTAGTTCAATAGCTGCTTGTACGGCGGTCAAAATGAGGAGTTCGCTCAGCTGGGGGAAGTTTAGCGGGAGCCGGAATGGGTTCCAAGGGTGTGAAGTTAGTTTAACGTTGCGTTGGAGCAGAGTTTTAAACAACGCGCGTTATACAGGATTTCATAGCTTGATATTATGTCGTTAAGTGGCATGCGCCGCATAACACCTCGCGCCTGTTCCACAAGACGAGAGCGAAAGAATCCGGCATGGAGCGGCGCAAGTTCTTTATTTTGAGAGGCGTAAGCATATCTGTAGGAAAGCTTCGCTTCAAGGACTGCCGAGGCGGGATTTAATACGCTTCAAATGAAGCTTAAAGAAGAAAAATCCCGCGCAAAACTTTTGCCGCCGCTATAGCTTTTTTGGTAAAGCTTTTTTCTCGAAAAAAGCTTGTGGGAAACTTGTACTTTCTTTTCTAAAAGAAAGTAGGCAAAGAAAATTAAAGAGTAGTTCGCTTCGCAAAGAATTGTCGCAGCTTACGGGCAAGCTGCTTTCGTCAGCTTGTGAAGCTTAGCGGAAGCCGGAACGAGCTTCCTTTATAATCATATTTTACTTCTGCAAAATGAGGAAAATTTACACCATGAGCATGGTGTGGAACCGCCTCTCGACAAAGGATTCGCAGCCGCGCAGCCTTCTTTCATTTTTTTGGCGATTCCCGTTACGACTTCTTCCATTTCGCGGTATAGCTCTCCAAATCTCTCAAGAGACGCAAGCGACGAGCCTGCCCTGAAACTTCCGTCCTTGTTCTTTTTTACCGGCGCAAATTCTCCCGTTATACCTCTGTCCATAGCGTCGAGCACATCCTTGTCGTCGACGACTATTCCGCTTCGCTCTACTTTAGATAGCGCAAGCTTTCTCGCCTCTTCCTCGGATAGCAGTCCGTCGTTAAGAACGTCGCCTGGACGAAGACTTAAATACACGGCTCCCGCGGGAAGGAGATCGCCGCTTTCAGCCGCGGACTTAAAGAACTCCGTCCCTTCAGATTTCCACGCGGAAAAAAGATAAAGTAAAAGCTGAATATTGAGTCCTATTTTTATATCTTCATAAGAAAATTTTTTCGGGCCCGTTTTGTAGTCGATTACGCGGACGAAGGTTTCGCGCTCGCGCTTATATACGTCTATTCTGTCCGCTACGCCGCGAAGCGACACTTCCGTCCCGTCGTTGAGACGGAATACAACCGGCGAAGGAGACTTTACGTCCGGGTCTTTATTTGAGTCGGATTCGAGCCCAATAGGTATCTCCGTTCCATATATTTGAAATCGGCTTTGCGCCAGTTCTTTCATCACGGCCTCGAGAAACAGAAGAACTTGCCGCCTTAGCCTGACGAACAGATATTTAAGTCGTCCTTCCGGCGCGTCTCCGCATATGTCTCGGACATAGCTTTCTACGAGATCGTCGCATATTTTTGAAGTTTCGTCTCGTGACAGCGGCATTTTCATTCCTGACGTAACGGTAAAAAATCTTTCGAGTATGGAATGCACGAAGCTGCCGATATCGGGAGCCGATACCTCGGCGCGCCGCTCAGGAGCCAATTTAAGCACATATTTTGAATAGTAGGAAAACGGACATTCTACAAAAGACTGTATTCTTGATTGCGAAAGATTCATTTTTCGTCCGAACAGCTCGTCCGCTGCGGCGGGAGATATTTCATTTGACTCGGCTGACGCAAAGTTTATTCCGTTATCGTTTAATCCTTCGATTTTTCTATACAAGGAAGAAAGCGCGCTTTTTTCGGCTCGAGTTCCGGACCCTGATAAGGAGGCGCGTCTCAGCCCGGCGACAGAATATATGCGTTCTTCAATCGGAACCGAGGCAAAAGGCGTAGGTTTTGCTATATCTCCAAGTATATCTTCAAGACGCGACGCTCCTTGAGACGGCAAGCGGCTTTCACCGAAGGAAAC
The DNA here is from genome assembly GCA_949747515.1 of uncultured Eubacteriales bacterium. GTDB lineage: Bacteria > Bacillota > Clostridia > Oscillospirales > CAG-272 > RUG11130. The sequence goes on along the minus strand of CATKFO010000029.1, from coordinate 11,087 downwards.
CGAGGGTACAAACACTGTCAAACTCTCGCAAGCCTGCGAAATAACGCGATAAAATCGAAACAGTTCTTCAGACGCTCGCTCTTCAGAGCTTGCTCCGAGGACTATTCCAAGCTCGGCTAAACGTTCCTTATCGTCGTCTGTAAAATAGCTTTCTTTTTTTACAGCCGCGGGAAATTCTCCTTCGACCGCGCCGAGTATTATAATGTGCGGCGCCCCGTCGGTCCTGAGCGAAGAGGCCGAGGCGAATATTACCTCGTCTACGCCCGTAGGAATTGCGCCTGTTTCGGCGTCGGAGGCAACGCTGACAAACAGAGAGGAAAATCCCGGAGGATCCACGGGAGAGTCTCCGAGTATTTCTACGATAGTGTCGAAGCATGAACAAATTTCTCTCCACACCAATCGTTCCCTCGCCGCTTCGTCTGCGTATCCGCTTTTTTCGAGGTCTTCCGCTCGGCGAAGGGTAGCGTCGTATATTCCGCAATCCTCTGCGAAATGTACTAGAGCTGTGCAGATTTTTTCCGCGGGAGCGCGCCCTCCGTCAAAAATGTCGCAAAAACGTTCCATTAGCGGAATTACTTCCTCGCGAGCTCTATTAGCGGACGCTAGAGCTTGTCGGCCCCAGTCGGAAAGCTTGGTCGCGTATCCCGCCGGATTCATGCTCCACGGGGAAGAAAACATACGCCGTCCGCGTATATTCCACGTTTCGGTATAATTTTCTAATATGCAGGCGTCTGATTCGCTTATGCGAAAAAGCCCCGTCTTGACCGCTTGTATTACGTCCTCGCGTCGCCACTTTCCCGGAATCTTTAAGAGGGACAGAATTAGTCTTGTTACGGGAGAGGAAATCAGCCGCGACGGCTCGGAAGTAAAGACGGGTATTCCGTGCCTCTTGAAACATGAATCCGTTATTCCTCTAAGTTTGTCGACGTCCGCGGCTACTACTGCTATGTCGGAATACTTTGCTCCGTTTCGCGCAAGTTTTTCAATAACGGCCGCCGCCGCTTCAGCCTCGTCGTATCTGTCGCGGACCGAGTATACTTTTACCGACTCAGGATCGCTTGGACGATCGAATTCGTCTTTTTCCGGAACATGTCCGTAACTCCACAAATACTTTTCCGCGGCGCAAAGTTCGCGGAATTTCGCCCGTCTGTTTTCTCCGAGAGTAACGGTTTCGACTTCGCCGAATTGGAGAGCTTGTCTTAGCAAGGTTTTGTAAAACCGTTGAACGCCGGCTAAATGCGCTCCGTCGGCGGTTTTATCGCTCATAGGAACGGCTACGGTCACGTTTTCCGCTTCTCGTATCAATTCTCCGAGGACCATGCTCTCCGCTCCGGTAACGGAGTAGAAAGAGTCTACATATACGGAAACGTCTTTCAAGTAGCCGCTTCCGCGCAGGTTTTTAGCAAGTCGCGCGAGAGGATCGACGACTTCGCCGAATTCTTCGGTGAGAAGAGACGAATATACTGCTCCGATCGCTGATAGGTCCTTTGCTTTTCCGCAAAGAGAGGAGACCGACTCGTCTGTTTCATATAGCTTCTCAGCGGCGGACGCTAACTCTTCCGAGGTAATTTCAGAGGCGAAAAGCTCTTTGAGAGCCGACGAAACGTACGGAATTAACTTTGTCTCGTCTCCCTCGCGGACTGATTTCGCCGTGTCCTCGGATAGAAAATCCCACACGGAAATCATAGCCCTCCATAATATTAGGGATCGTCCTCCATCCGTTAACTTACTATACGACAGTCCTCCTGTACGTCTCGCTACGGAATCCGCAAGTCTGGTGAAATTCGTTGCTTCAAGACGAAAAAACAAGGACGGATCGAATCTTTCGGCAAGCTTTGTTTCCGTTTTTACGGTTTGCTGCTCCGGTACGAGAAGAAGCGCCTTTCTATCGCTCCGCGACAAAACTTTTGAGATGTCTTCCATAATATATTCGCTTTTTCCACTGCCGCCGCCCCCGAATATAAATTTTACCATAACGCGTCTCCCTTCTCGTTTGTTATTTAAGTATACCATATTTCCGAAGAAATTTCATCGGATGCCGCGATAAAATTGTCTTTCGCTTATGCGTTTATAAAGCTTTTTTAGCCGCGCGCGATATTTACAGATAAAATTATTCTTATCGATGATGTACTAGGGCTTTGTCGTCGTTAGTTTGATTTTACGTTCCTTTCTTACTATATCAAAAGTCGGACGCTCCGATATCGCAGATAAGCGGAATTCAGCTGCGATTTCGGGAGGCGAGCAAAAATATTTATAGTAAAAAAATCTCGTCTAATTTATAAACTGGCAAATAACAACAAATTGTGACTTTTATTTTTTGGCAATATGACAAAAAAACGACTTTATTTTGATTTTCTCTTGACAGAAACGTGATTCTAAAATATAATTAAAAAAGATAAAGAGATAGGTCTGCCGGGTTATATTTAAACTGCGCAAGTTATATTTTATACGGATTAAGCTCATATTTATATATGGCGTATATATGGCGAACCGTATGAAACAAATTTATCAGTTCGACGATATGTTCCGGAGCTACTCTCTGTACAAAGACTAATTTATGGAGGTAAAACAAAATGAGCAAAAAAATTATCGCATTGTTCCTGCTGGTCGTTATGGTTCTCTCCTGCTGCCTCGCTTCTTGCGGAGACAACAACGCTGAGACCTCCGACGGCTCGGGAACTAATCCCAACCGTAAAATTGAAGCGGGAACAAAGGTAGTGCTTGGCAGCGTTACCCAGCTTGGAGGAGATTTCCGCTGGCCCGGATTCGGGGCGAGCTCCGCAAACGCTGCGGATCAGGAGGTTTCCAGACTTCTCGACGGTTATGCGACGCTGGAAGTTAACCGCGAGGGCGACTACCAGTGGAACGAAACTGCCGTAAAAAGCCATACCGGAACCGAAAACGAGGACGGTACCTATACTTTTACCATCGAGCTTAACGAAGGGCTGAAATTCAGCGACGGATCCGACGTTAAGGCGCAGAATTATGTCGGATATCTCCTTGCTTTCTCCTCTCCCGTCGCCGCGGCGGCGAAGCATTCCGCTATCGCGGGACAGTCTTTCGTCGGCTTTAACGAGTTCAAAGCCTATACGGGCGTAGAGGTAGATCCCGACAGCGTGGACGTGGAAGATGGCGGCGTGGTTCCTTCCAAGGAATTCGCAGGAGTGCGTCTTCTCAGCGATTATTCCTTCTCCATCACAGTTTCCACCGACTTTTATCCTTTCTATTTCGTAGATTCACTTGCGGCGATAAGTCCTTATTACCTGGAGCTTATGGTTGGTAAGAACGTAGAAGTGAAGGACGATGGAAACGGCGCTTATCTCAGCGACGCCTACTATGAAAAGAACGGCGACCAGTATGTTAAGGCCGACGAGCTTTCGCAGGCTCGGTTCGACGTTACCATGCCTTTTACAGGCCCTTACGTCATTTCCGAATGGGACAAGGGAACCGCGCAGGTTACCCTTAAGGCTAACCCCGAGTACAAGGGTAATTTCGAGGGTATGACTCCCGCGATCGAGACTATAGTTTACACCCTGATTATAGAAGAGACTCAGGTTGAACTGCTTAAAACCGGAGCCGTCGACGTCCTCTCCGGAGTTACGGGAGGCACGCTTACTAAGAACGCGCTGGCCGTTGTAAACGACGGAGACGGATTTAAGGAAACTCATTATCAAAGAGCCGGATACGGTAAAATTCAGTTTGAGTGCGACTTCGGTCCTACGATGTTCGCCGAAGTTCGTCAGGCGGTCGCTTATCTGCTTAACAGATCCGAATTCTGCAACTCCTTTACAGGCGGATACGGTTCCGTAGTCGAAGGACCTTACAGCCCCGATTTTGCGGTATGGAAGGCTGTTAAGGACGGAATCAACATTACTTCGTACGAGTATTCTCCCGCAAACGCGAGAAAGGTTCTCGAAGAGGGCGGATGGATATACAATTCGAAGGGCGAGCCGTTTGAGCCCGGAGCCTCGGGAGTGGATTCTGTGCGCTATAAGAAGCTTACAGAAGAAGAGGCCGCTGTTCTTGACGGAGTAAATAAGAACTATGCGTCGGTTGCCAATACCGATAAAGTCGCTTATAAGACTGTTGAGATAGACGGCGAGTATTATATGCCTCTTGTTATCAACTGGTTTGGAACCGAAGACAACAGCGTCACCGATATGCTTTCTACCGCGTTCAGCGCCGACAATAATGATCTTGCTGAAACAGGACTGCTTATTCGCGCAACTACCGGAGACTTTGACAAACTGCTCGGCGAAATTCAGAGAGATACCGAGCTCGGTTACGGCGGAACTCCGACATACGGCATGTATAACCTTGCTACCGGATGGCCGACGGCTGTTTACGACTACTCGTTCAACTGGTCCATAGATCCTAATTATTTCGCGTATTCCACAAATAAGCTGTACGACGAGTACGACGTTGATTTCACGTACGATCAGTCCGGCGAAAAGCTCTCCTACGACGAAGCTATGGAACGGTCGGGCGGTAAGCTCGGTATGGACTATCTCTCCATGGGAATGGTTTACAACGTTAAATCCGGAGAAACCGAGCAGTACAATAAGTGGTGGCAGGCGTATATTGAAAGATGGAACGCGCTTATGCCCGACATTCCGCTGTACTCTAATTTCTACTACGACGTTTATAACGCAAAGATTGAAAACTTCGAAACCAGCCCGTTCTTCGGAGTTACCCAGGCAATTCTTTACGCGAACATCGCAGGCTGACAAAAGAATTCAGGGCTGAATTGACGTCGCACGGCTAACGGCGCATATAGTGTTGCGGTTTCGATGCGACTTATGATGAGGCGGCCCGGATCGGCCGCCTCATCTTGTCCTTATATTAAACGGCGTCGTATTTTGAGACTGGTACGGCGTACGGCATATAAGGACGAGCAAAAACGTTCCGCTTTGAATTTGTTTCATTTTTTCGATAGGAAACGAAATTCTCCGAGCGAATCCGATCGGATTCCAATCGGAAGAATAAAACAAATTTTATGCGGCGCGCCCGACTATAAAACGTCTCAAATTAGCTTTTTTTGGGAGTAAAACATGGGTAAGTATATACTGAAAAGACTCGGATATATGGTTATTGTTATGCTGATACTCTCCTTTTTGATGTTTCTTGTATACACAATGATACCGTTCGACCGAGCAGTAGTAGAGGCCGATAAATTCAAGGCCGGATATAAAAACGCTCCCAATTCCGGAGAGCTTTACGAGCAAAAGGTTGAGGAATTGCGGCGCGAGCTCGGAACGGATCAGAACATAATCGTTAGATATCTGGGATGGCTCGGCGTAATGCCCATCAACGGAACATATCAGGGAATTCTTCAGGGAGACTTCGGCACAAGCTATTCAAACAATAATCAACCGGCTCAGGAAGTGTTGAAAGAGCCGATGAAGAACACTGTTTTTATCAATATTTTCGCAACCGTCCTTGCGCTTGGCATAACCATTCCTCTTGGAATATTCTGCGCCGTGCACAGGGGAGGCAAAAGAGATACGGCCATACAGGTGGCGACTATCGTAGGTTACAGTATTCCTATGTTTATTATCGCGATCGTGTTTATATGGCTGTTCGCTGTGGAGCTGAAGTGGTTCCCGGTTTCCGGTATGAAAACGCCGGGATCGAATTATACCGGCTTTAAAGCTTTTACGGACAAGCTGTATTACATGTGTCTGCCGCTTCTGGCTATGACGTTCGCCTCTCTCGGCAGCATGACCAGATATGTGAGAGCTTCAATGACAGAGGCTTTATCGCTGGACTGTATCCGAACGGCGAGAGCCAAAGGGCTTCGTGAAAAGGTGGTCGTGTACAGCCACGCGTGGAGAAACGCGCTCATTCCGATAATAACCCTTGTCATAGGATGGTTTATCGGTATTTTTTCCGGATCAATTATGATTGAAAATATCTTCGGACTTAACGGAGTGGGACGAACATATATTTTATGTTTGAATAACAAGGACTTTGAGGTAGTTCTGCTGCTTCAGATGTTTTACGTTATAATCGGACTCGTTGGAAATCTCATAACGGACCTTGCCTACGGCTTGGCGGATCCCCGCGTCCGCGTTAATAAATAAGGAGGGCGTATGGAAAATAATAAAAATTCCGGAAGAAAAGGTTTCGCGCCCTTCAGATGGCTGCGCCGTATGTTTATGGGAGGGTCAAGGGAACTTACCGTAGCGGACGAGCGCTATGACAGTCCGACGAAGCTGGCGGTAAAACGCTTCTTTCGCAAACCGCTTGCGACGGGCGCCGTGATAGTGTTGGCCCTTATGTTTGCTTTCGTATTCATCGGGCCTATTTTCTATCCTGTAGATCTGTCCGAAACGGGCAGCGAATCTCTGCATAAAAATGTAAAGCCTACTATGAGCTTGATGAAACTGCCGAAGTCTCTCGAGGAGAATCCGGCGGATATAAGCTCGCGCAGCTCTTTCTCAATTGGAGTCGACAAGGATGGCAACACATATGTGTGGGGATACTACTATACGCCGTCTAAAGAAGCGGTCGCTAACGTAATGAATATTCCGGACGACGTTAAAAATTCGAAGATTGTCCGCGCCGCGGCGGGCTCCGACCATTGCGTGGCGATAGATTCCGAAGGACGCGTTCACGCGTGGGGCGAATATGATAACGGCCAGTATGGACGCAACGGCTCTATGATAAGCGTTTGCCGCGAAATGCCGGACGAGATAATGAACGGTACGATCGACGCGTCCGCTGTAAAGCAGCTTATATGCGGAAACCAGATAACGGCAATTCTTATGGACGACGGAACGGTATACGCTTGGGGAAACGAAAACTTGAGCGCGTCTAACCTTTCGTCCGTTATAAAATCCGGAGAGGATGAGGGCAAACTGGAAAAGCTTGCTTTTTCTAACGACGGAATATACGCTATCAACGAGCACGGACAGTTTGTCAGCGGCAAAAGCCAGAAGTTTGATTACGTTAGCCTTTTCGACAAAGACGGCAACGTAGTCAACGAGAATATTTACGATTATATCGGAGACAGAAAAATCGTAGACATAGCCGCTTCCGGAAACGCCATAGCTCTTCTTGCGGACGACGGAGAAATTATTTTGTCCGGTATGGGCTACGTTACTCCTGAAATTCCGGACGGCGACCGCGTAACGTCTATATCGGCCGGCACGCGTCACTTTACGGCGTTAACTGAGAAGGGGCGGGTTTACGCTTGGGGACAAAACTATAGAAATCAGTGCGAGGTACCGAACGAACTTCAGGAAGAAGGCGCGGTCGACGAGGTAATTGCAAGCGGATTCCAGAATTACGCTTATAAAGACGGCAAGCTGGTCGACAAATGGGGTCTTAAGGGGTACGTTATGGGGACGGACGATCTTGGCCGAGACGTGTTTAACCGCATTATGAACGGCGGACGCATGACTATGACTATCGGAGCCGTAGCCGTTATTGTTTCAACTATAATAGGCATTATAGTAGGATGCGTGTCGGGATATTTCGGAGGGGCGATAGATATTATACTTATGCGAGTGACGGAAATCTTCGGCGCTATCCCGTTTTTACCGTTCGCATTATGTCTCTCAGCTATTCTTCAGTCTTCGGATTTGCATGAAGACACGCGAATATTTATAATTATGTTGATTTTAGGGGCCTTGTCCTGGACGGGACTTGCAAAGCTGATTCGCGGACAGATTTTGTCGGAGAGAGAAAGAGAGTTTGTTACCGCCGCGCGTTCTATGGGAGTTAAAGAAAAACGTATTGCCTTCAAGCATATACTTCCGAACATTGTTTCCGTAATTCTCGTTACGGTTACGCTTGATTTTGCAAGCTGTATGCTGACTGAATCGTCTCTGTCGTATCTTGGATTTGGAGTGCGTCTTCCCCGCCCCACGTGGGGAAATATGCTGGACGGTTCGAGAAACGCGACCGTAATTCAATCCTTCTGGTGGAGATGGCTGTTCCCGGCGATATTCCTTTCTATCGTCGTTATCTGTATCAATATTATAGGAGATACGCTTCGCGACGTACTTGACCCGAAATCGGAGGTGGAGAAATGAGCGCGCCGTTGCTTGAGGTAAAGAACCTTCGCACGTATTTTAAGACGAGAAACGGCACGGTTAAGGCCGTGAACGACGTTTCATATTCTATCGAGAGAGGGCGTACGCTCGGCATCGTCGGCGAGTCCGGTTCCGGGAAAAGCGTATCCGCTATGAGTATACTCAGGCTGCTCGACGCAAACGGATATATAGCCGACGGAACGGTTACGTTCGACGGCCGAGACCTCGCGACTCTGTCTACTCAGGAAATGTATCATATACGCGGCAATAGAATTTCCGTAATATTTCAGGAGCCTATGACGAGTCTCAATCCCGTGTTTACTATAAAAAAACAGCTTTCCGAGCCGTTTATTATACATCAGGGGATGTCGAAAAAAGAGGCGGCGGAAAAAAGCGTCGAAATGCTGCGTTCCGTGCAGATTCCTAATCCCGAGGCGGTGGCCCGTCAGTATCCGCATCAGCTTTCGGGAGGAATGCGCCAGCGCGTTATGATCGCTATGGCGCTGTCCTGCAAACCAGACATTCTTATTGCGGACGAGCCTACGACGGCCCTCGACGTGACCGTGCAGGCCCAGATACTTCGCCTCATGAACGAAATGCAGAAGGAAAACGGAACGGCTATAATGTTTATTACCCACGATTTGGGCGTTATAAACGAAATGGCCGACGACGTAGTCGTTATGTATTGCGGTCAGGTTGTAGAGCAGGCTCCGGCAAGCTTGATTTTTGCAGACTGCGAGCAAAGTCATCCGTATACGGAAGGACTTATGTTTTCAATTCCCCGGCTCAACGACGACCGTTCTAAGCTTGATCCTATTCCGGGAGCCGTTCCTCATCCTCTTGATCTGCCGAAGGGGTGCAAATTTGCGCCGCGGTGTAAATACTGCACGCAGAAATGCATCGACGAGGAGCCGAAGCTTGAAAAGGTTGCCGACGGACAGTTAGTACGGTGCTTTTATCCCAGCAAATCGGAAAGGAGGAGCCCCAGCCATGGAGAAATTACTGTCAATAACTAACCTTAAAAAATATTTTCCGATAGCCAAATCATCGTTCTTTGAAAAGCCGATGTACGTTCGTGCTAACGAAGATATATCTATCGACATATATAAAGGCGAAACCTTCGGCCTTGTAGGCGAATCCGGATGCGGTAAGTCGACTCTGGGACGCGTGTTGCTTCAGCTTTACACCCAGACGGCGGGGAGCTCCATGTATTACGGCAGAAGCTTGGATCAGGTCGCGCCGGGGTACGTTATCGATACGCTGAAGAACGCCGAGCGTTACGCTGAAAAATATTTTAAAGCGAAAGAGAGAGCAGACGAGCTTGAGAAAAAGTGCGAGGAACTTGGCGAAAGCGCGTCGTTCTTTGACCTTCAGGATAAGAATCTCGCCGCTGCGGAAGCGCAGACCGCTCTTTTTCACAGCGCGAAAATACTCGGCGGTTTTATGGTTCGCGATACGAAAAAGGGCTCCGAACTTCTTTTACAAAAGTACGGTTTTACATTTAAGGCTGAAAAAATTATTGCAGAAATTGAAGACATCGATCTTAGAATAGATAATCTTGAAGCCCTTATTGAGGAAAATCCGAAAAAGGCGGCTTCTGCGAAATCGAAGATAGCGTCGCTTAAGAAGCGCAGGGAAGAGCTTACGGAAAGAAAAGAAGGCCTTCTTTTGTCCGCCTCGGCGATCAGTGAAAAAATAGTCGAGCTAAAGTCGAAATACGCCGGAGACCCGGAATTTCAAAAGTACGAATCCATGCTCGACGACGGAGTAGACTTGACTCGACTGAAATACAGTGAAATGAGGAGGCTCCGCAACGATCTTCAGGTTATATTCCAGGATCCGTATTCTTCCCTGAATCCGCGCATGACGGTGGGGCAGATAATCGAGGAAGGGCTTATTACCCATAAATTTTTTAAAGCCGGCTCCAAGAAGATGCAGCAATATGTATTCGACGTAATGAATTCCTGCGGACTTCAAAAATATATGTACAACCGTTATCCTCATCAGTTTTCAGGAGGACAGCGGCAGAGAATATGTATCGCCCGCTCGCTCGCCGTTAAGCCGAAGTTCGTCGTCTGCGACGAGTGCGTATCGGCCCTCGACGTTTCCATACAGTCTCAGATTATAAATCTTTTGCAGGAACTTAAGGAAAAAGACGGGTTAACGTATCTGTTTATTTCTCATAATTTGTCCGTCGTACGTTATATTTCCGACAGAATCGGAGTCATGTACCTTGGAAATATGGTAGAAGTTGCGGAAACCGACGAGCTGTTCAAGAATCCGCGTCATCCGTACACTATCGCCCTTCTGTCGTCTATACCAACAACGGATCCGGACAGCCTGACCAAAGAGAGAATAATTTTGGAAGGAAATATTCCGAGCCCCATTAAACCTCCGTCAGGATGCAAGTTTCACACTAGATGCTTTATGGCTTGCGATAAGTGCAAAGTGGTTCCGCCGGCGTTGGAGGAGATTAGCCCGGGACATTTTGTCGCTTGTCATTTCGCCGATAAGCAAAAATTAGACGAGCACGGCAATTTCCTTTTTGACGTTAAAAAAACAACTAATCAAAGATGAAAAAAGCATGGAAGCTGATCCCCAAAAGGATCGATAAAAATAAGGAAGAAGAGCTGCGGCGCGAGCCTCTTGAGAAAGGCGATCGTCTTGCAATGTTTTTGGCCGCGATGCTTACGCTTTTCCTACCTGCGGTGATAGTATTGTTATTGGTCGTAGGAATATGTTATTTGCTGTTTTTTCACTGACGCGTAGGAGATTTGATAATTTTAAAGAGGGTTGTCGCCTAATTGCGGCCCCCCTCTTTTCTCTTGCGGACACTGCAAGAAAAAATAAGGATTTGTTTATTTGAAGCCGTGTCAATGTGTTTTGCCTTTTGTTATATCGTAGTAATACAATAAAAAAATCCGGCAGGACCGTTTTCCCGCCGGTTCTGCATTTATTATACATAAACACAAAAGCGCGAGAGAGGCGTAAGAAAACGGTTTTATAGCCGGATTAAGTCACTCCCGGAATAACACGAACCGAAAGCGG
>CATKFO010000028.1 GCA_949747515.1 uncultured Eubacteriales bacterium | reverse complement strand
TCAGCTGACCGATACTAATAGACCGATTGCTTGAACTACTTAGTTCTCATTTAACTTTTGCTGTGTCTCTTGTTCGGTTTTCTATGCGCTTTCCGTTAAAGGTATGGTTTGTTCCATACCTTTTTTTGTTTTATAAAATAAATCTTGTATATGGAGAGACAGTATGTTATACTAGAATCGCAAACTAATTATATTATTAAATTACGATCTGATCTAAATGCGCATTTTCTTTAGCCTTACAGGGATTTAACTTTTTTAATGTTTTATATATGGCTAAATTTGTGAAGTAAAAAACTAGAGTCGAAAGGACTACTGACTTTTCCGATTGTTCTTAAATTGGACCTATCTTTCGATTAACAGTCGCATGCTCTACCAGATGACCTGACAGGTAAAGTTAAAATAGGCATAAGATAAGGAGACATATTACATGAAATTTAAATCAAATCTTCATACTCATACGACGTTTTCTGATGGCAGGGGATCTCCTGAGGAAACAATTCAAACGGCAATAAATAAGGGATTTATTTCTCTCGGCATATCTGATCATACCTATTGTAAGCATGACGAGGGATATTGTATCTCCCTTGGATCCGAGCGTAAGTATTTTAAATCTATTCGCGAACTGTCTGAAAAATATGCTTCACAAATAAATGTTTTTTGCGGAATTGAGCTGGACAGTTTGTCTGAAAGGCCTGATCTTGATTTTGATTACATTATTGCTTCCGTACATAACCTTATATTTGATGGAAATATATTTGCCGTTGATTTATCTCCAAAAAGGCAGTGTGAGATTATTAACGCATATTGCGGCGGAAGCAAAAATGATTTTGCGGCGAAATATTTTGACAGAGTTGTTTCTCATGTGGAAAAGATACGCCCCGACATAGTCGGTCATTTTGATCTGATAACAAAATATTCGCTTATGGAAGAATCAGATTCTGATTATATAGATATTGCCCTCGAAGCACTTCGCGAGACTGCAAAATATTGCCGTATATTTGAGGTTAACACCGGCGCAATGGCGCGCGGACTTCGTACTACTCCGTATCCGGCAGAATTTTTGCTGCGCGAACTTCTAAAGCTTAATTGCGATATCGTTATTACTTCCGACGCCCACTATCCGGATAAACTTGATTTTGCATTTGACGATACGGCGTTATATCTTAAGAAAATTGGTTTTACGTCCGCTCTGCGCCTTACAAACAACGGATTTGTTTCAGATGAATTGTAATAAGCTTATTATGTTATAGGAGAAATGGATTATGAAAAAATTGATTATTTTTCTAGTTGTCTTGACGACTTTATTTTGCGGATGCGTACAACGTGAAAACGTGTCAAACCATAGTTCTCAGACAGAAGCGGATAGCGAAACTAATTTTGATTCAAACGAGAAAGCGCCGTCGAATAACGAAGAACTTTACCGGCTTGTAATTAAATCATATGAAACAGGAGAATTTGGCGATCTGTACGAGTATATGGGTGAAGAGCTAAAGAATTTAATGAGCTCTGACGACGCGATTTTTATGTTTTCCTCATTGTATGATTTGGGTGGAAGGCTGATAACTTCCGAATATACTGTTTCCCAAAATGACGAAGGAGATTGCTATAGAGCTAAGATGAGTTTTGAGAACATAACGGCTGATTTAGCGTTAACGCTAAAAAGTACAAAAATTGTAGGCTTTATAAGAAACGTACGCTTTGACAAAACATTTGAAACTGAATTTGAAGGCGTACGAGAAAAGCGTTTTGTAATTGAAAACGACGGATATCGTCTTAACGCCGCGTATACTTATTTAGCAGATGGCAAAACTCATCCGGCTGTTCTTTTGATTCCGGGATCCGGTGTAAGCGACTATAATGAGACAATAGGCATTTTGACTCCTTTTGCCGATATCGCCGCTGCGCTGGCTAAACAGGGAATAAATTCTCTGCGAATTGATAAGCGAACTGTCAATTACGGAGACGACTTCGCTATAGAAGATGGAATTGAAGAAGAATACTTGTCGGACTTCTCGGCGGCGTTGGATTATTTGGTTTCTCAGGAGAATACGTCGGCAGTATATCTTTTAGGCCACAGTCTTGGCGGGCAGATTGCGTCTCGGATGGCGTCGGATAGGAACGATATAGACGGAATAATTTTGCTCAACAGCACGGCGCGACATATGGCCGACGTTTTAGCGAATCAGTATACCGCTATAGATCGGCTGAACGAGGCAAGTTATCGGCTTTACGCCGATTCGGCGAAAAAATCTTCCTATGATACGGCGGCAGGATTGCGTTACTATGGAGTTTCGGATTATTATTGGGCGAGCTACAATAGCTTGGATGTAATCGAATATACGAATAAACTCCAAATTCCGATTTTAATTATAAATAGCTTAGCAGATAAGCAACTGTTTAACGCCGATATAGAACTGTGGCGGGAATCTTTTGGAGAAAGTGAAAACGTAGAAATTTACGTTGATGAGGAAATAGGCCATTTTGGATATGTTTTTGATGAAGACGCGGCTACTGCAATTTATCATATTACAGACATTTCTTCTTCATTGTCCGAACGAATAGGCTCTTTTATTACGGAAAAAACTAAATAATTTCTAAATACATAGTGAGAAAATTCTTTTTCTATCGTTTAATAAATAGAGCGGGGAGCAGCTTGGCGCATGATCTTATCTCAAACGACGAGAGGAGGTGGAGCTTTGGACAGGGGCGCGGACTGCTACGAGAGATATCTTGAGGGCGACGACGAGGCTATAGTAGATTTAGTCGGAGAGTATAGAGACGGCCTTACGTTTTATTTAAACCGATTTGTTTCAAATATATATGAAGCGGAAGAGCTTGCGGAAGAAACGTTTTTCAGACTGATTGTCCGCAAGCCGCGTTACCGCGGAAAATATATGTTTAAAACTTGGCTGTATACGATAGGGCGAAATATTGCCATAGACTATATGAGACGCGGTGGAAAAACGACTCAAATTTCTGACGAGGATATTAAAAACATGCGCGTCGAAGAGCAAACTCTTGAAGATATGTGCATTGCAGAAGAACGTAGTAAGATAGTGCATAGAGCTCTCTCAAACCTAAGGGAGGAATACCGGGATATACTGCACCTGATATTCTTCGAAGAAATGACGAACGCCGAGGCGTCTACCGTAATGAAAAAAAGTCGTCGTCAGACGGAAACGCTCATATATAGGGCGAAGGCCGCTCTTAGGCGTGAGATAGAGAAAGAAGGTTATTCTTATGAAGAGCTATGAAGAAACCGCAAAAGAATTGCTTAAACGCAGAGACGAACATGTTAAGAGGAGAAAACAGGTTCGAAAAAGAGCCGTCGTTGGGGCGGCGTCGACGTTCTGTTGCCTTACGGTAATAATTGGCGCGGTACTGACGATGAGCAGAGGAAACTATAGCTCAAATGCAAATCAGGACGTATCGGTCGGCGTCGTGACGGAAAGTAGTACGGCTTCCGATACGAACAACGGACATACTTCTACTCAATATTCAAACGATACTTCTCCTGTTAAATATAGCTCAATACTTTTTCCGGACAGTTCAATGCTTATTCCTTATCCGGAGAATCACGATTTAACATCCATATTTGGCAGTGGTGAATGGGTAAATTCCGGATGCGCTGATATCGCGTCTATTGATCCCGACGACGATTATATAAAAGACAGCTCGATTATTGTAGAGGGAACTGTAACTTCGCATGAAAAAAGAATGACCGGCCCGGAAGGATATGTTTGTTACTTTTCAGACGTATACGATTTTTTAATTGAACGGGTTTGGTATGGCGACGATTCTCTTAAAGGACAAAGCATAACTATTGAAGACGAATTTTTGACGTATGTTTGCAGCGAAGACTTTTATAACTGCCTTGAAAACGATCGCAGGTATGTCCTCGCGCTCAAGGACGTCGGCGACATTTCAAATAACGGCTGCGAGCGGAAAGGACGGTATGAGACTCTGCTGCGTTTTGTTCCGGAAATCGAAGCTACCCTAGACGGAAGATATATAGTTTACAGTACGATGAAAACTCTTACAGAGGCGGGATGCCGCGATATCGAAAACGATCTTAATTTGAATATTTACAACGACTATATATGGCGCCGTTTAAGGCTCGTTGACTCAGACGTTTTTGAAACTCAGATGAATAAAATGATAGATATGTATCTTAATAAGAACGAAGCGTCGTAAATATAAACGAATAGGAGGAAACAAAGCCTACTATGAAAAATATATTAAAAAAATCAGCGGTTATTTTATTTGTTTTTGCCGCGGCTATTTCGTCGTCGGTTTACGCGTATTCAACAAGCGTTTCAGTGGTATCCAAACTCGAGACCATGGATGTGGAAGACGAAGAAATAGAAACAAGGAAGTCCAACGCTGAAGAAATCGATACCGATAATAACGATGATAACGAAAAAAATAGTAAGTATTTTTTACTGTCAGACCTTAAAGTCAACGTTAAGACGCTTTGTGAAACTTCAGACGTTATCGCGTTTGTCGACGTGACGAGCGACGGTGTTAGATGGGAAGAAAATAGACTTGGAGGCTGTGGACTTAGCGATATGGACACGAACGTTACGGCAAAGCGGGTTTGGAAAGGGAATGTAGAAGAGGGGGCTTCACTCAAAATACATGAGTCTGCATGGTTGTCAAATTGCGAAGAATTGAGTTCAAGGTTTTCTAAAGGAGATAGGGCGGTTGTTTTTCTGTTTTTATCCGGCGAGGAGACATACGCTATGTACGATTGCCTTATAGAAAAAACTACGATGATTTTTAATAATATGGCAGGATCGGACGGGGTCGCTGTCGATAACAGCGAAACGACGACATATGAAGCCCTTTCTGGGCTCATCGATAAATTAGCTAAATAAATATTGTTGTAAAAATCGCATGTTTCGGAGCATAACTTATCGTTTTGTTCCGAAACTTTTTTCCGGTCTAATAAAAAGAAAGATACAAACTCAGATTTATAGTATGCCGGTAAAAAGGTCGAGCGAGTAAAAATTCTTTTTTATAAAAATCGATTCGTTTGCTCTTGTTCAATTCTGACTTTTGTGGTAAAATTGATAAAATAAACTTATAATGAGAGGATAAGATTAAGTGACTACGCAGGAAGCTTTAAAAAAGCTAAAAGAGTATGAAAATCTGTCGTTTGCAATAAATCACGCCGCGGGAGTCCTGTATTATGACGGAGCGACGGCGGCTCCACGAGGTTCTGCTGTAGTAAGAGGTAAAACTATGAGCGAGTTGTCGCGCATAGTATACGAGCTGACCACGGATCCGGAAACCGTTGAGGCTCTTGAAACGCTTAACGGAAACCGCGGCCAACTTGACATGATAACAAGAAGAAAAGTCGACGAACTGTATCGTGATTACGACCGCACCCGCCGTATTCCTATAGACGAATTTGTGGAGTATGAAAAGCTGCGGAGCGACTCGGACGCTGTTTGGCATAAGGCGAAGGAGGACGACGATTACGCGGCGTTCGAGCCATATCTTCAAAGAATGTTCGACATGACAAAACGTATTGCGCTGTATATGGAGCCGGACAAGCCGCCGTACGACGCAATGCTTGATATGTTCGAGAGAGGGCTGACGACTGAAAAATGCGATGAATTTTTTTCCGCTCTCAAGTTGAATCTGACGCCGCTTGTCGCACGCGTTTCAATGAAAGGTTACGCAGTGGACGATTCTCCTCTGAGACAAAAGTTCTCGATAGATAAACAGCGTGAGTTTTCTGATTACGTTATGTCGATTATGGGCATTGACAGAAATCACTGTATTATAGGAGAGACGGAGCATCCTTTTACAACTGATTTTTCAAAATACGACGTTCGGATAACCACGCATTACTATGAAGATATGCCGCTGTCCTCCATGTATTCCGTAATTCATGAAGGCGGACATGCCTTGTATGAACTTCACACGGGAGACGAACTACAGTTTTCGTGCCTTGGCGGCGGAGCTTCTATGGCCATTCACGAAAGTCAGTCTCGTTTCTATGAAAATATTATCGGCAGGAGCCGAGAATTCTGTTCTCTGATATTTCCGTGGCTGCGCGAGAAATTTTCTCCTCAGCTTGACGACATAGACGCGGAAGAATTATACAGAATAGCGAACAAGTCGGAGCCGTCGCTTATCCGTACGGAAGCGGACGAGCTGACATATTCGCTTCACATTATGATTCGATATGAGCTTGAAAAGAAAATGTTTTCAGGCGAAATTACAGCGAAGGAGCTCCCGAACGAATGGAATCGCCTTTATAAGGAGTACCTTGGCGTTAACGTTCCCACGGACAGGGAAGGCGTATTGCAGGATTCCCACTGGTCTAACGGAAATATCGGATATTTTCCGTCTTACGCTATCGGATCTGCATACGGGGCTCAATATTTGTATGAGATGAACAAGGATTTCGACGTGTACGGAGCTGTATCCGACGGAAATATAGAGAAAATCAACGGCTGGTTTGAAGAAAAAATATGGCGTCGAGGAAAAACAATCGATCCGTCGGAGCTGTTTGAGTCTGTTTGCAGAAAATTTAATCCTAAATATTATATAGACTATTTAGAGAAAAAATATACGGACGCTTACGGTTTATAGGCTTCGTTATATTCGAGAGCGAGGCAATAAATCGTGATATATTAAATTTAACGGGGTATTTTAATTGGAAAACGAACAGTGGGAGTATAAAATCGGCGGAAGTCCGCGTTCAATCGTACCGGCGCTCGTTTTGCTCGCGGTTTTCGGCGGCGTTACCTTATGGCTATATTTGACTGGTAATAGCGCTTATATGATTACCGCGGCGCTTACTGCGATTCCCGCTTTGTTAATTCCGTGTATTATTTATCGAAGCCTATTTGTGAAGCTTCTCATAGGTAAGGTCAATTTCTATTGTCAGACAAAGCCTGGAAACGGCGAGTTTTATCGGTATAACGAAATAGCGAAAGCATGGATTAGCTCGAAAGAGAGCGGCGGACAAAGTTATTTGAACTACAGAACTGTGGATGGACGAGAGTATAAGATTCTTATAAATTCTTGTTATGAAGCAGACGGAGCCGACTATATGATCGAGCGCATAAATGAAATTCACGGTTTTAAGTACGATACTGCCGCTTCCGAAGACTGAGATGGAATTATAAAATTAAAGTAATAACGGCTTCTTATACGCGCGGCAGATTATGCGGCGTCGCCATAATTAAAATCAAAAACATATTTAAGAAAGGTATAAAGACAATATGAAAAAGCTTATAACAGCGCTTCTTCTGGTGGGAATAGTCCTAAGCGGATGCGGAGGAAAAAACGAAATTTCCTCTAATGTAGAAACGGAAACGGGAGTTAATGCGAATTCGGATCAAAAAGGAGGAGAAACATCGGTTTTGTCCAGCGACAACTATGAAGTAAATGTCGCCGAAATGTCATACTTTTTCAACGTTGCGTATCGAAACATGGCGACGTACGCGTCATATTTTGGTCTCGATACGACGAAATCATTGAAAGAGCAAGAGTGCACCATTGATTCTAACGGAGGAACCTGGTACGATTTTATCGCAAATAATGCGAAGGATACGGCGAGCAATATGCTGTCGATATGCGAAGCGGCTCGAGAAGCGGGAGTCGAACTTGATGATGAAGACATGGCCGTGATAGACGAACAGATAGCGCAGTTCAAGTCTATGGCGGAAAGCTCAGGCATAGCGCTTGAGGAATATATCAAAAACGCGTGCGGAAAGTATACCGAAGAAAAAGATTTGAGGCGGATTTATGAGCTAAGCTTGCTCGCTTCAAAGTATATGCAGGACGTTGTCGAAGCGGCCGACGTTAGCGACGACGCGCTTGAAGCTTATGTAAACGAAAATCCCGATAATTTTACAACGTTGAATTATTTGAATTATACCTTTGATTATAGGGATATTGCCGGTAATGACGCGGACGACGACGCTAAGGCAAGCGCGAGAACGAGCGTTTCCGATTATGCAAGCGAGTTGGCCGCGCTTACTGACGCAGAATCCTTTAAAGCCTATATAAGAAACTATGCCGAGTCTGTTCTTGGCATGAGCGGCGACGAATTGGAAGAGGAAATCGCTTCTACGGAGAGAAACAATTATTCAAAGGCGGACGCGGGAGACGACGAGCTGACGTTGTGGCTTTTCGGAGCTAAAGTAGGCGAAACCAATTCGGAAGTTCAGAACGACGGAGACAACGTCGCCGTGGTCATGGTTACAAGAGAAGCCGGTCGTGATACCGCCGCGCTTAAAAATGTTCGTCATATTCTCTTTAAAAGTGAAAGTTATTCAGACGATACAAAGGTTAACGAGGTTTACGACAAGTGGGTTGAAGACGGGAAAAATAAGGACGATTTTATCGCTCTTGTAAAAGAATATTCAGAAGATCCCGGATCCGTAGATAACGGGGGACTGTACGAAAACGTAAATCGAGGAGATATGGTCGACGAATTTAACGACTGGATTTTTGATGAAGAAAGAGAGATAGGCGACAGCGGAATTGTAAAGACCTCTTACGGATGGCATATTATGTATTTAGACGGAAACGGAGAACAGCTCGTATGGCAGAAAAACGCCGAAGAAGCGATACGACAGAAGGCGTACGACGATGCCGACGCGTCAGCTGCTGAAAAGTATACTATAAACTTAAATGAAGAAGGGCTTGGTATGCTTGCGGATTGAGCTCTAAACTCAAGTATAGAACTCGAATAAAAACTAAAAATAAAGGATCGAGCGCCGAACATACAGCGTTTGATCCTTTATTTGTTGAAGGAAAACTATATAAGAAAATCATCTATCCTCAGAGTTAAATAATAAAATGAGTAAATGTATTGAAAATTACGGCTAAATCTGCCTATGTCTTTTTCAAAGAAGTTCTCTTCGCAATATGTATACGCCTGTATAACATCTTGCGCCCGCATTATACGGCGTGAGCGAAAGTTACGCCGAAGAGCGGCGCTAGCTCTTCATTTTGAGAAACATAAGCTTACCTGTAGGAAAGCTTCGTTTCAGGAGATACCGAAGCGGGATTCGTATTGCTTCATTCCAACGCAGCAGAGCATAATCCCGCGCGAGATTTATGCAGCCGCTATAGCTTTTTTGCTCGCCTTTTTTCTCGAAAAAAGCGAGAGAAACTTTATGCTTTCTTTCGGGAAAGAAAGTAATCAAAGAAAT
>CATKFO010000027.1 GCA_949747515.1 uncultured Eubacteriales bacterium | reverse complement strand
TGAGGATATAGTCGTAATGATTTTTTACCTCACCCAGATATGTCCGTAGCGCCCGTTCACGGTTCATAGTGTTAATCAGCCGGATTTCCATACCCGACAATGTGATATTCGCGGGCAGCAGGTCTACGCCCTCGCCGTGGTGCAGAATACCGTGACCGTCGGGGATAGGGTTATCGTCAACCACCGCCTGCATAATGTCCGTAAGGGTAACAGGCAGCTCGTCGGGTTTGGAATAACCGAGGGAGAGCGTCAGAGAAGCCTGTGCGTCTGCGTCGATCAGCAAGACCCGTTTGTTTTCCTGCGCCAGCCCGATTCCGAGATTGGCGGTCGTTGTGGTTTTACCTACGCCGCCTTTTTGGTTCGTCACCGCGATTACTTTACAGTTCGCCATTTTGGGGTTTCCTCCTTTACATAGATTTAGCCGCCTGCGGCGAAGCAGACGGCTATGTACGGGTATGAAAAAAGCCGCTTGCTTTTGCAAACGGCTTCCTATATAATATGTATATATTAAAGGTACACATCAATGGTTAAATCTTCCCATTGATTTTTGCGGAGATAACATCCAGCGGCCTTACGATATGCTTCCGCTTCGTCAAATTTGATTGTGAGTGTCAGAAACGGTGGGAAGTAATCGTTGGGGTCATATGCTAAGTGATTAGAGGGGTACGGGGCGGTCGTCCAAAAAGTCCTCCCGGAGTACCGTTCTGCACAGGCTGCTATTAAACAGAAATAAGTATAGCTTTATATACATGATTTTTGGATTAAATTAATTATAAAAAGACTTTGCAGAAGTACTTCTGCAAAGTCTTTTTTACGCAAAATGGAGAAAATGCAATACACTAAAATTTTATTGACAATTTTTCTCCAATATAAGTTCAAAAAGAAATACACGCAAAATTATTATATATTTATGATGAGAATATTACTTGTTATCATCGTATTTTTTATTAATTAGATACTTTAATATTCTTTGCTTTATTTGACAAAAAACTAAATTTTCCTGTTATTTATAAATGAAATAGGCAAGCTGATAGATTAACTTTATAAAAAATAAGTTTATAATTGGTTTTTTTATCTAAATCTATTGAATAAAAGTTATAAAAGTGATATAATATGTAAAACAAATATGTATTTCACAGATTTCTCACTGTATTTATACTATATAATAGCGAAAAATGGTAGTTTCATTCCGAATATATTTTACGCGCGAATGTGCTAAAAATATTATTTGAAATTTAATATCCAACGACGCTTACGCTCAATGGAAACGCAGTTTTAGAATAAATTATAGACGTTAAATTTTACGTATTCATAAATGGTTGTTTTCTTGAAAAATTTGAGTAATAGGTTGCGCTCATATCGTTCAGACATAGTTGAGAACGTTTGCCTATTGTGTTTTAAGCGACAAATATTAAGGAATGGAAAATGGAAAGTATAAAGAAATTACTTCTGTTTTGCATACGCGAGATAATATGAATTCTAAATACAACGCGTCTGCAAAAGTTATGAGATCGAAGGAAACCTTGCAGTATAGCGTATTAATGTCGGTTTACGCTAAGGCTTCTCCTGCGCATTTAACACGCGCGATTCAAAGCATAATGGATCAAACGGTAAAAACAGACGATTTCGTGCTTGTATGCGACGGACCGCTGACGGAGGAATTAAACGCCGCTATCGCAATATTTGAGCGTAATGAAGCTGAGGCGTTTCATGTCGTCAGGCTAATGAATAACGTAGGGACAGGTTTAGCGGCCAACAGCGGACTGCGCTATTGCAAGCATGAACTTATAGCTAGAATGGACGCCGACGATATTGCGAATCCAGATCGATGCGAGCTCCAGCTTAAGAGGTTTTTGGAAGACGATCGACTTGTTATTTTAGGCGGACAACTGCTGGAGTTTGAAAATTCTGAGGATAATATTGTTTCTATAAAAACCGCGCCTCTAAGCTATGAGAAAATACTGAAGTACGGAAGACGCAGATCTCCTTTTAACAACCAGACGGTGATGTATAAAAAATCGGCCGTATTGCGCGTGGGCGGATACAAAAATTTATCTCGCTGCGAAGATTATGATTTATTTGTTCGTATGCTGAGATCCGGATATTATGGCGAGAACCTTCCGGACGCGTTGGGAAAATACCGGATAGAGAAGAGTACGTATAAGAGAAGAAAAAGCAAAGAAAATATGAGGAGATTTATATCCGTAAGATGGGAGATTCATAAATGCGGATTTTCGTCATTCATAGATTTTATTTTGCCGACTGCGCTGCAAATCGTTATATTTATTTCTCCGATTTTCGTTCAAAGAATTATTTATATAAAAATATTGCGTCGGCGTCCGATTTTAAAAGCTGCCGACTATCTTCTGATTCCGCAAAGCGAAGGCTTTGAGAAAGCCGCTGAGGTTTGCCATGAATAAAAACTTGAGCGTACATCAAGAGGTAATGCTTGAAATGCTCGGCGAACTTAATCGTATATGCGTGAAGTATAGTATATCTTATATGCTTTTCGCCGGAACCATGCTCGGCGCGGTAAGGCATAGCGGTTTTATTCCATGGGACGACGATTTGGACGTCGTTATGATGCGGAAAGAATACGAACGTTTCTTGAAAATCGCTCCGACGGAACTTAACGAAAGCGTATATTATCTGCAAAAAGAGTTTTCTCCGCATTGGCCCATGTTTTTTTCGAAACTCAGAAAAAACGGAACCGCTTGCGTCGAGAGATATATTCCGAATGATTTTCAGGAGCACCGAGGTATTTACATAGATATATTTCCATGCGACAATCTTTCCAATAAAAATATTGCGAGAAAATTGCAATTTATAGCTTCTAAGGCGGTTATAGCAAGGTCGCTTGGAAAAAGAGGTTATTTGACGTCGAACGCTTGCAAAAAGCTATTTGTGTTTATATGCAAGGCGCTTCCATATAAACTTCTGTCGAAATTTGTCAGATTAGAAAGCGAAATCAGTACGAAAAACGTTCATGTATTTTTTGGAGGCGGGAGCTCATATGAAAAAAGCGTGTTTCCGAGAGCGTGGTTTGATAATATAATTTCGGCGCGTTTTGAAAACGGTTTTTATCCTATTCCATCGAACTACGATAAAATACTTACAAAAATGTACGGAAATTATATGATTCCGGCGCCCGTTGAACAGAGATCATGCAAGCGTCATTGCGAGATTGTCGACGCGGAGCGCTCATATACGGAATACGTCGACGTTTATCGAGAAATTACGTTTAAAGAATATACCCGAAGTATCAGATAAGGAACGCTCGTTATGACTAAACTGCAGGTTTTGGTAGCTACGATGAATCGGCGTGATTTTAGAATAATGGATGAAATGAATCTAAAATGCGACGCTATTATTGCGAATCAAACTAATTATCGTGCGATTACTGTAAATGAAACGCCGTTTGGTTCTATTAAAATGATCTCTACAGATACTCGCGGAGTTGGATTAAACAGAAATATTGCTTTGACGTCGGCTGACGCTGATATAGTCTTGTTTTCAGACGACGACGTAACGTATTTCGACGGAGCTTTTTATGGGGTTATAAAAGCTTTTGAAGAAATTCCGTCGGCTGACGTAATAATTTTCAGCATCGATTATATAAAAAACGGGGAGGTGATAGAACGACGGCGTTTGAGCAAAAGACGGCTTCGCCTGTGGAACTCATTGAAATACGGGGCCGCTTCGATCGCCGTAAAACGGAAATCCGTTATGGACGCCGGGATACGGTTCAGCGAAAAATTTGGCGGAGGATGTATATATTCTTCCGGCGAGGACAGTCTTTTTTTAAAGTCTTGCTTTGACAAGGGACTTAAGATATATTCGCACGACTGCGTTCTTGGAACTTGTTCAAAGGACTCGTCTTCTTGGTTTACGGGATGCGATGAAAAATATTTTTACGATAAAGGCGCGCTGATGTTTTATCTTTTTCCTAAAATGAAATACTTTATGACGCTTAGATTCGCAGTTCGCAGTAAAAAGCCTACGGAAATCGGAGCGCCGCGCAGAATACGCCTTATGTACGCAGGCCTTTTAGGAGGCGGTAAATTGATTCCTTACTCGCGCATGAAGAAGGGGAGAGAATAGTATTGAGTTATCCGGTGAAACATCCGCTATTTTCTATCATAATACCGATATATAACACTGAAAAATATCTTCGTCGATGCGTTGATTCCGCATGTTGTCAGACGTATGAAAATATTGAAATTATTCTTGTGGACGACGGCAGTCCGGACGACTGCCCGAAGATATGCGACGAGTACGCGGCGCTTGACGAAAGAATTAAAGTCGTTCATAAATCTAACGGCGGTCTGTCCGACGCGCGCAATGCAGGAATGAGAATCGCCGAGGGAGAGTACGTTATATTTTTGGATTCCGACGACACCCTTTTTGCGAACGCCTGCGAAGAGCTACATCAGTATGCTGAAACGGGCTGCGATTTGATCGCCGGAGGATGCGTTTCAGGCGGAGAACGCAGCTTTTTTAATAGCGGAATTACCGCCGCCGGGATATACGACGCGCGAAAATATTTAAAGCTGTCCTTTACCTCGGGTCGAATGCCTATGGCGGTTTGGTTATACGTATATAAAAGAAGCTTTCTCGTTAAGAAAAAACTTGAATTTATGAGCGGTATTTTTCATGAGGACGAGGAGTTTACTCCGCGGGTCTTTTTGTCCGCAAACCTCGTCGTTTTTTCAGGAGTTTGCTTTTATAATTACTCCGTTCGCGAAGGTTCGATCACTCGCGGACAAGATATGAGAAAAAACGCAGACGATCTATACGCTGTTTGTCAAAGGCTGAGAACGTTATATTCCCGTCTGAGCGATAGAAAGCTAAAACGCTTGGCGATCGATTCCTTAGCGGTGAAGTATTTAAGTCTTTTTCAAGACGGACGTTTATATCAATATGGAAAAGAATATATTCGCAGAAAATTTATAGTCGTTTGCACGCGTCGTATACGGACGGCGGCTAAAGCGTCGCTATATTGCATAAGTCCGAAAATATATTGGATAGTAAATCGAATTTGCAAGAATACGTAGTCGGAGCTTACGGAGGTTCAGGATGCTTCAAACGTATGCGGTTTACTTGGGAACCGCCGCGCTCGGTTGGATTTTTGTCGGCAGAGCGGAACGCCGCCGAAACGTGTTTTGGATGTGGGCTTGCGCCGCGCTTTTTACGCTTGTCGCAGGGCTTCGCGGATATTCCGTAGGGCTGGATACGCAAAATTATGCGAATAAATTCTATTTAATCTCGATGGGAGAATTTTTGTATGCTTACGGACTTGAAACGAGTTTTAAATACATATGCTACGGACTATCAAAACTGAGCGATAACGGAACGGTATTTTTGACGGTTATGGCCGCGATAACTAATACGTGCGTCGTAATTCGTATGTGGGATTTTCGCGAAATATCCTCGCTTCGGCGCGCGGTAACGTTCTACTATATGGGATTTTTCTTTATGTCTCTCAATGGAATTCGACAATTTTGCGCTGTAGCCATATTGTTCTTTTTTACCAGATATATTGACCGCGGCAAGTCTTATATATTTTTTGCGGGTTTGTTTTTTGCCGTATTATTTCATCGCTCCGCCGTCGTAGGCGCGACGTTTATGATTTTTGAATTGCTCAGATGGAACGAATTAGAGAGAAACGAAAAATTAAGTATTAGCTTCGCGATATTCGCGGCTCCGTTCGCTTTGGCTTTAGTTTTGCCCTCGCTGTCGCGATATTTTAAATATTTTTCACTGGTAAGATTAAATATAGGATTTATGATTCCATTAAAAATTTTATTCTTTTTTCTTACGTTAATATTTGTTTATCAAACTAAGACGCGAAGAGCAAAATCTTTTTCCGCTGATCTTTACGTTCCGTTTAAAATGATATGCGTCTCCTATGTCTTAGGACTATCGCTGTCGTCTTTGGGGTATATATTTCCGTTTCTTGATCGTGTAAGCTGGTATTTTTATATTTTTGAAGGAGTATATCTTGGAATGCTGTTTAAAGACAGAGAACCGATTAATCGCTTTGTTTTTGGAGGAACGGCGCTTTTTATGACCGGATATACGTTTTTTCATAATATTGCCGGTAATTCTCAGGGAACGTCGCCGTATTTGTTTTTCTGGCGGCGATAGAACGATAGCGCGATAACATAAAAACGTAAAAAAGCAACGGAATAAGAAAGGAATAAAAATGACGCGTATTCCTAAACTGATACACTACTGCTGGTTTGGTAAGGGAAACAAGCCCGAAGACGCCGTCTATTGCATTGAAAGCTGGAAAAAATATTGCCCCGATTATGAAATTATAGAGTGGAACGAAAACAACTTTGATATAAACGGGTACGCTTATGCTAAAGAGGCGTATGATGCGGGGAAGTGGGCGTTTGTATCCGACGTAGTTCGTCTGCACGTTCTGTTTTTCTTCGGAGGCGTTTACATGGACGTTGACGTGGAGCTTATGAAACCGCTGGACGATTTTCTTGAGTATGAAGCTGTGTCGGGATTTGAGCGAATAGACAGGATCCCCACGGGTTTGATGGGCTGCCGAAAGGGATACCGTCTTTTTTATGAACTCTTGCAGGAATACGAACGCGCTCGATTTATAAAGCCGAACGGCGAGTACGATCTGACGACGAACGTAGATAGAATAACGAACTATTGTCTGAAATACGGTCTCAAGCTGAACGGTAAAATGCAAACCGTAAATGGCTTCACTATCTTTCCCACC
Source organism: uncultured Eubacteriales bacterium (assembly GCA_949747515.1). Lineage (GTDB taxonomy): Bacteria > Bacillota > Clostridia > Oscillospirales > CAG-272 > RUG11130. Next base: position 6,676 of record CATKFO010000027.1, on the reverse strand, counting down.
GATTATTTTTGTCCGAAGGATTATGAAACCGGAAAAATAAACGTAACCGAAAACACGTACGCCGTACATCAATTCGCGGGAAGCTGGCGTACTGCCGAGCAAAATACCGCGGCGCATATTGCTTCCGCTTTGTCGAGATTCATTCCTGTACGAACTTCGAAAAGAATCGGCAAAGGTATCTCCGCGCTCAGATACAGAGGCGTTCCGGCCGCCGTTGCCGATATAAGTCGCTGGATATTAAAACGGGGGCGAGACGAATGAACGGAGACAAAACGATAAAAGCCAAAGCTCTTTTAAAAAATATTTTTTTGTTCTTAATCGGAGGATTCGTTCCTAAAATTATATCGTTTTTGCTTGTGCCTCTTTATACGGAGAAACTTACGACAGCCGAATACGGCACGATCGATTTAATCGCCGCTACCGTGCAGCTTCTCGCTCCGATTTTTACGCTTCAGGTTCAGGACGCGGCTCTCAGGTTTGCAATGGATCGAGATGAAAATCAGTCCGAGGTTTTTTCTTCTTGCCTGCGAATCGTATTGATCGGATTTATTTTGATTGTTCTTGGATGCGCGGCGTTTTATTTTTGCGGATTTGTAGGCCTTCGATGGGAATATATAGTATATTTTCTTTTAAGTTACGCGATCGGTTCAATCTCTAATATATTCGGATATTTTCTTAGAGCCGTTAATCGCGTGTCTGCCGTCGCCTTTTCGGCAATAATTAACAGCGCGCTTACCGTGTCGTTTAATTTACTGTTTTTGCTGCTATTTGACCTCGGATGGAGAGGATATCTTGCGGCGAATACGATCGGAAGTTTCGCGGCAGTTTTGTTTATGTTTTTTCACGGGCGGCTACGCTCGTATGTTTCGCTAAAAAGGCCGAACCGGGATTTGACGCGGCGTATCATTATATTCAGCGCGCCTATGGCTGCGAGCGCCTTATCCTGGTGGGCTAACAATTCTTTGGACAAATATATACTTACGTATCTTTGCGGCGTGGGATCGGCGGGGCTTCTTGCGGCGGCGTATAAAATACCGTCTGTTCTTTCCTTGTTCGGAGCCGCGATATCAAAGGGATTTTCAATTTCGGCAATAGACGGTTTTAGCGAAGAGGGGCGCGACGGCTTTTTGGGGGAGACTTACTCGGCCGTCGGATTTTTCATGACGGTTATTTGTTCGTCCATAATGGTTTTAAACGTTCCGATTTCAAAATTTCTTTTCGCGGGCGAATTTTTTTCAGCATGGAAATTGACGCCTCCTCTGCTGATAGCGAATTTAATGTCTTTTATGTCTCTCATGTGCGAGCAGGTGTTCATAGCCCTGAAGCGGACGCGTTTAATTTTCGTTACGGCTGTTTTCGGAGCTCTTTTTAACTCCGCGCTTAATTTTCTTTTGATTCCTTTCCTTGGCGCCTACGGAGCGGCGGTTTCAACGGCGATAGGCTTTTTTTCGGTATGGGCGATCAGATACACCGTAATGAAACGGATAGCGCGTATAAAAACTCGGGCGTTAAACGAACTTACAGGATACTCTCTGCTTGTTTTTCAAGCGTTTTTCGCCTTATCCGGAAATGGATTTGCGGCGGCTCAGACCGCGATATTTGCGGCGATAATAATTATTAACGGAAAGACTGTTTTGAATTTTATAAAAAGCTTTTCAAAAAAATAACCGGGTTTTTCACTCTTTTCTTCGGTAAGTGTTTTTTGTTTGTCGCCTAACAATAGTTTGATCTAACAAATATCCGTCTGCGGCGGCGATATAATACAAGAAAGAATAATTTATACCGTATCCGATTATTGCCGATCTACATGTTGTAAAAACTTGAAATAAGTAAGCTTTTCATGATATAATTATCTAATCTAATATTTCGATGTGATTCTCTGACTGCGCTAAGACGCGCTGCTTTGAAATACTATGGTGAAAAAATATCTTTGCATTCGTATTATACTAAAATTCGCTGTTTTTAAAAGATTTTAAAGGAGAGAAGATTTTTATGAATATGTTAAGAAAAGGGGATACTATTGGAATAATATCTCCAAGCTGGGTTGCGGATAAAAACGATTATGAAAAATATGCGAGAGGAATTGAAAAACTGGGTCTTCAAGTCAAATTCGGTAAGAACATATATAAGAATACCTATGGATATATCGCTAGTGAAAAAGAACGCGCAGACGATTTGAATGAAATGCTATATGATGAAAACGTAAAGATGATATTCTTTGGCGGCGGTTACGGCAGCGTCGATATTCTTCCATATATAGATTACAAAAAAATAAAGGAATCTCCGAAATTCTTTTTGAGTTATAGCGACGGAACCTCTATACTGAACTCAGTATACTCTCAAACTGGTATAACCACATATTATGGTCAGACGCCCGGGATATATGGCGATATTGGAGAATATGACAAAGAACAGTTCGTTTCTCATTTTATTATGGGAAACGCAATTAATTATGCTAGCAACAGCGAATGGAATACTATAACAAAAGGACGCTGCAGGGGGCGCCTTGTCGGCGGATACTTAGTTAATTTCGTCTTATCTTTAGGAAATAGATTTTTTCCGTATCAACTAGACAAGGACTATATATTATTTATTGAAGAATCAGAAAAGTTTCAATCTGTTCAGGCCGTAGGCGCGTATTTAACCTGCATAGGGCAAAGTCGGTTAATGGAACGCGTTACGGGAATGTTATTCGGTCATTATTCTGACGACGCATGTCCTCTTCTATTCGAAGTACTGGAAAGATTCGGGAAAGCGTATAGTATTCCCATCGCTTACTGCGACGACTTCGGTCATGGAGATAATCATGCGATTTTTCCAATTGGAAGAGACGCTATTTTGGATACTGGAAACCATACGTTGTCGTTTTTATAGTATTACAAATGTATTTTGAGCTAATATAAAATCACAACGTTATTTATCGATACAAGCGAAAAAACATTGATGCGTCATTTTATGATAGAAAGAGTTATGTTTTAAATTTCTTCTGGAGAAATAGTTTCGAAAAATTCAATGAAGTTTCTTTAAGATAGAGCGAAATGAATCTCGTGAGCAAACCTGTGATTAAACAAATTGAGAACGGGGAGTAGATTTTATGAAGGTTATTGCGATAGCGGCCGTATCAGGGGGAGGCAAAACAACAACGGTAAAAGAAATAAAAAAACGATTATTGAGCGCGCAAACTTTGCATTTTGACGATTATAAATTTGAAGGAGAAGTTGATGATTTTTATCAATGGGTCCTTGACGGCTCTAATTACAACGTATGGAATCTTGAACCGTTGGAAAAAGATATATTAAAAATAAAAAGCGACGGAAACTGCGAGTATTTAATTCTTGATTATCCGTTCGCCTATTGTAATGAGAAAATCGGAAAGTATATAGATACGGCTATTTTTATAGACACGCCGCTGGATATTGCGTTAGCGAGAAGGATTCTAAGGGATATGAAAGAAGCTTCAGGCAAGAAAATAAGAAATGATTTAAGTCAATATTTAAAATATTCAAGATTTGCGTTTCTCCAAATGCAGAAAGATATAATGCCGTCGTCGGATTATGTAATAGAAGGTTCGGCGAACACGGAGACTATTGTTGAAAATATAATAAATATCATTATGTAAGAAATTCTATATTTGATAAAAGTAAGGCGTATGTTTTCCACTAATATTTAGTTGTATGGACTAATGAAAATTAGGCTTTGCAGAGCTTAAATCTGTTGAGTAGGACTTTCAACTTCCGCAAATCAGCCAGAAAAAACATATTTTATTTTGGAGGCGCGTTATGGAAAAATCAGAGCTATGCGATGTAGGAACAATATAAAACAGCATAAAACCTTATCGCTAAAATTTCTCTTCATGCGAAATATTCTACAAATAAATTAGGTTTCGGAAACCGTATGTTTTCACACTATAATTTTTCTCCTAACGCACGGGCGCCGGAGCTCGGATGCGGCGCGGAGATATGTGGAAATCAAAGCTGAATTTAATAGATGAGAGTATTGAATTAACATTGACAGATTTTTCAGAAAATATGGTTTCTATTGCAAGAAGCTCGTTAGGAGAGCAAAGGAATATTTCGTATGGGGTGGCAAATAGTAAAAGCTTACCATATACGTATAACCGTTTTGATATAATAATTGCGAATATGACGCTGCATCATGTTAAAACGGCGTTTTATATATACCAAAGGAATATGGAATGTTTATTTGCAGAAAATAATGAATTTGGAAATTGGCGGTTAGTAAAAACGACTCGTATATTACAAACGCCAGGGCTTATATATCTTTGTGCGAATATATAATATTGATAAATTATCGACGACATTTCGCCTCGGTAAATTATGTATTTTCAAGGTGTTATCGGTATTTCAGCGACAGAAAGTATTTCGCTTAAAAAGCGTTGAATTTCAAGCGGATTTGGAGAAGGAGAGGACTTAATTGAAATATGAAATAATCCGACTTATAGATAAACCTGAGATAAAGGAACAAGCCGCCGTTTGGTTTCACGAAAAATGGAACATACCTTTAAGCGCATATATGAAGAGTATGGAAGACTGTTTGAATAAAAACGATCCTGTTCCACAGTGGTATATGGCTGTGGAAGATAGTAGAATCATAGGCGGCTTGGGCGTTATTGATAATGATTTTCACGATAGAAAAGACCTTACTCCGAATGTTTGCGCGGTATATACGGAAGAAGACAAGCGCAGCCTTGGAATCGCCGGCGCTTTGTTGAATTATGTGTGCGCCGATATGAAAAGTAAAGGAATCGACACTTTATATCTTGTAACTGATCATACATCTTTTTATGAGCGTTATGGCTGGAAATTTCTTTGTATGGCACACGAAAACGGATCGACGGATATGACCAGGATGTATATTCATAAAGAATAGCGCCTTCACGGTTAGCGTGAGTATACGTACGCGAGGAATTTTTATTCCGTCTTTTGCGTCGTCGGCCCGTTTAGTTAGTCTGATTGCTAACCGACTGAGCCGGTATCAGTTATTAAGATATAATGTAAGGCGGCGTCTCGCCGCGTTTTAATTTTGCTAAATTATAAAGAATGCGTATTAATTTTATGGTAAATGAAAATAAATCAAAATTATTTGAAGAAACGCCGATTCGAAAGGCGGTTATGAGTCTTGCCCTGCCGACTGTGATCAGCTCGTTGGTTATGGTAATATATAATTTGGCGGACACGTACTTTGTCGGTATGATGAACGACGCCGTTCAAACTTCGGCCGTCGCCCTTGCAGCCCCGGTTCTCCTTGCTTTTAACGCTGTTAACAATCTGTTTGGAGTCGGTTCGTCCAGTCTTATGAGCCGCGGGCTCGGCTTGAAGAAATATGATTCGGTAAGGCGAGCGTCGGCTTTTGGGTTTTATATGTCGCTTTTATGCGGGCTTCTTTTTTCTGCGGCGTATACGGCTTTTCAAACTCCGCTGCTTGGCATACTCGGCGCGGACTCCAGTACTGTCGAAGCTACGGGAGCTTATCTGAAATGGACTGTTAGCTTCGGCGCGGCGCCTGCAATACTTAACGTGGTTATGGCATATTTGGTTCGCTCCGAAGGGGCGGCTTTTCACGCCGGAGTAGGTACGATGAGCGGATGTCTGCTAAATATGATGCTCGATCCTATTTTTATTCTTCCATGGGGTCTGAATATGGGTGCGGCTGGCGCCGGTCTTGCGACGTTTATCTCCAACTGCGCGGCCTGCGTATATTTTTTCATACTGCTTCTTACAAAAAGGGGTCGTACATACGTATGCGTCAGGCCGAGTATGGTTTGCTTCAAAAAGGAAATAGTTTCAGGAATTTTTATAGTTGGAATTCCCGCGGCGATTCAAAATCTGCTAAACGTTACCGGTATGACGGTTCTCAATAATTTTACCGCGTCTTACGGAGCCGACGCAGTGGCGGCTATGGGAATAGCTCAAAAAATAAACATGGTTCCTCTCCAGATCGCCTTGGGATTTTCACAGGGAATTATGCCTATTATTAGCTATAACTATGCGGGAAAAAATGTGACGAGAATGAAACAAGGTTTGTTTTTCGCGCTTAAAGTCATGCTGTCGTTCCTCGTAATCGTAGCCGTATGCTCATATTTAGGAGCCGAATTCCTCGCTTCTTTATTTATAAACGACTCCTCCATTATTGGACATTGTGAAAAACTGCTGCACGGTATGTGCCTTGGAATTCCGTTTTTGTGCGTAGATTTTCTGGCGGTCGGCGTATTTCAGGCTTGCGGATTGGGAAAAAACGCGCTTCTTTTTGCAATTTTAAGAAAAATTGTACTCGAAATTCCCGCGCTTTTCGCCCTAAATTCCATTTTTGGACTGTATGGACTGGCGTACGCGCAGCTTACGGCCGAGATAATCCTGTCCATTGCGGCGATGATCGTCGTCGGCAAACTCCTCAAAAATCTTGAGAGTGAAAAACTTTTATAATTTTTCTTGCCTTTTTACGCACAGTTAGATCAAAATAAAAAGGGGAATAAAAAGAGGAGAAAATAGTAATAAAATAAGGGAAGGAGAAGGGGTAGGGGAGGAAGAAGCAAGGGATAAAAAAAGGGTAAACGAAAAAAAAAGTGAAAAAAATAAAAAAAAGGTATTGACAAAGAGGGGAAGAAGTGGTATACTAAGTGAGCTGTCCGCGAGAGCGGTAAGCCGAAAGGCGAAAG
>CATKFO010000026.1 GCA_949747515.1 uncultured Eubacteriales bacterium | reverse complement strand
GAAGGATTAATATCTGAAATTAGTATTTTATCGCGTAATAAATTACATATATCCAACTCATTAAGCCATGAATAATCGCCCATATAATTGAACGCCAATTTGTATAGCTAATTACCATTGCGAGCGCGCTTCCAAATGTTATGCCGGTCTTAACCGTCTTTTTTATATTTTTATTTTTATCATTATCTTCCCGCATGCGTATCCTCCCGGGCGTTTTATTAAGGCTTTTGAATTCTATTCTTAATGATTTGTAATTTTAAACTTTATTTTTGTTCGATGTGTAATAGACGTTCCCACCTTCATGAAAATAATTATGAATTTGGGTAATTGCGGCAAGTTTCTCGCCGGCAGAATTGATTATTCGTCGCGACGTTTTTTTGTAATTCAAAAAAATTCCAAGATATTCCTCTGTTAAAAATATGTTGTCTATTGTATTTGAAAAAGTACCGCCAAGCGCCGTAATCACGCGACGATCCGTCAAAAGCGAATGAAATTCAGAGATTTTTTGGGAAGGAAGAGATTTATCGCGGCATTCATATATAAGCGCTGAAGAAAAAGAATCAAAAGCGAGCTTTAAAAGAGTTGGTTCCATATATCGCGCATCGTCGCTCTTAATCGACGGCATATAATCCTGTAATTCTATAGCCCAGATAGATTCATATGATACTGCGAATAAAGGAACAGAATCGAATGCTTTTACGGCGTTAAAATGAATTTCCGAATATATTGAGCCGCATATCGCGCTCTGATTATTATAATTATTAAGAGCTATTCGGCGGCCGTCTGATAGAAAACATTCGCAATATGCGTTTGCTTTTTCCGATATTGCGTTACGTTCAATTATTGAAACAATTGATTCAAGAGCGGAAGCGGCTTCTGCGACGCTTGAGAAATAATCGTTCATTCGACAAAATCAAATTCTATACCGCATACGTTGACTGTATCTCCCTCGTCGCATCCAGCGGCGCGCAGTTTGTCTATTATGCCTGAGCGAACCAAAGATCGTTCGAAATACATGAGAGATTCTCTGTCGTCAAAGTTTACCCTACCTACCAATTTTTCAACCCATTCGCCTTCCACGATATACGACGCGTCGTCTCCGCGACGAATAGTCGCGCTTTCAGAGCCGGATAATGAATCGTCGGTTTCCTCATCCGGAATAAATTCGGGATCGTAAGTTATGACTGGCGGCAGTTCTGAAAGTATGCGGTCAGTTTCTGATATAAGCTCCCTCAAGTTCATTTTTGCATACGCAGATATATACGCTACTTTATATCCGCGATCTTTTGCAATTCTTTCAAGCTCTTTCGCGTCTTCCGATACCTCGGGAATAAGCGAAAGTTCTTCCGCGGAATTTACTATCATATCGGCTTTATTCGCCGCGATAATTCTAGGGCGCGCGGCAAGAGACGGAGAAAATTTTTCAAGCTCTTCGGATATTACGTTAAAATCGTCTGCCGGCGACCGTCCTTCTGAACCTGAAATATCGACGACTTGAATAAGCATACGGCATCTCTCTATATGACGAAGGAAATCGTGTCCAAGGCCGAGGCCGTCCGAAGCGCCCTCAATAAGCCCAGGTATATCTGCGGCGACAAATCCATGTTCTCCGTCCACTCCGACTACGCCGAGACTCGGTTCGAGAGTGGTAAAATGATATTCGGCTATTTTGGGACGGGCGGCTGAAATCGAGGCGAGAAGCGATGATTTTCCCGCAGAAGGAAGGCCGACAAGTCCTACGTCCGCAATCATTTTTAGCTCGAGCAATACCTCGCGCTCATCCCCGGGAAGTCCGCTTTTGGCAAAACGAGGAATCTGACGAGTAGGAGTGGCGAAATGTTTGTTGCCCCAGCCTCCGCGGCCGCCTTTACAAAGAATAAAATCTTCGTCGGAACACATATCCTTTATTATTTTACCGCTTTCGGAATCCCTAATTAGAGTTCCGTAAGGAACTTTTATTATTACGTCGGATCCGTTTTTTCCGTGAAATTTTGATCCGGCTCCGTCCGCTCCGTTTTCAGCTATAAATTTCCTTTTATAACGAAAAGCCAGAAGAGTGTTTGCGGAAGAATCACAGCGAAAGATAACGCTGCCGCCGTTGCCGCCGTCTCCCCCGTCCGGACCGCCTTTAGCGACGTATTTCTCGCGTCGGAATGAAACCGCGCCGTTGCCGCCGTTACCGGCTTTAGTATATATTTTTATGTGATCGATAAACATTGTTCGACTCCTGTTATTTTATCTTAACTCCGTCTTTGAAATACTCGTCGTATCTTTTCATAGCGCGGGATATTATGTGCCTAGCCTCTTCAGAATCCCCAAGAGTATCCACAGCGGTTTCCTTATTTTCGAGCTGTTTATAAACTTGAAAAAAATGGCTCATTTCATCAAAAATATGCTTTGGAAGATCGAAGATGGAACGGAACAAATTGTATGTGGGATCGGAAAAAGGTATCGCTATTATTTTTTCGTCTTTCATTCCGGCGTCTACCATGTTGATAACTCCAATCGGGTATACTCTCACGAGGGTCATGGGATTTATAGGTTCGGAACATATAACAAGAACGTCCAACGGATCGTTGTCGTCTCCGTACGTTCGCGGAATAAATCCGTAGTTGGCCGGATATCTGGTCGACGTATAAAGTATTCTGTCAAGGCGCATAATTCCGGTAGCCTTATCAAGTTCGTACTTCATTTTGCTTCCTTTTGAAATTTCAATAACTGAAGAGAAGCTTTCCGGAGTTACTTCTTCGGGAGATATATCGTGCCAAATATTCATTTCAAATTTTCCTTTCACGCCAATTATAATATATTTTAGCATAATTAGAGTTTTAATACAAGAAAAAGTTTTTGTTCGTTAAAATGGAGACTTATGTCTGAATACGAAAATTAACGAAAATTATCCCGTAATATAAATTCCGCTTAAGGGAAGAGCTATATTAGAAAATTAAATAATCCTGAGAATATCGTGAAGGATAACGCATAAACGGTCGGCGTCTTCCGTTGAAAATATAGTCGATTGTTTTTGCGCTTGAATTACGTAACTATTGACGCCGTCGAACTGCGGCGAAATGGAGATTGAAATGAAAAAATTAAAAATAATTTCTTTTTTGTTAGCCTCGGTCATTCTTTTAGGATTGCCGGCGCGCGCTGAAGAGAAAAAACGAGAATATATAAAATGGGTGGATTTTGACGTAAGTGAAAAAGCGTTGGTAGATTGCGTCAAAGCCGATATCGACAGCGAGGAGAGCGAAACGCATGAGAGCTACATTGGACTTCTGTCCTGTCTCGCTGCAAAGTACGGGGGAAAGTTCGACAAATACGCGCCTAAAGATCTTGAATCGGTTAAAGAACGCCATTCCGACGGAGAAGAGTACTCGTCCATTTCAGGAAACGAAAAGCTGTATCGCTACTATGAAGAAGCGTATAGAGCAGCCATTGGAGGAATCGTAGGAAAATACAGAGAGTACACGTTGAAGGATGGAGTATCAATATGCGAGGAAAAATACGGAGTCTGCATATCGTCTCCTATCGCGGCAGGGTACTCATATAACCATTACGACGATTTCGGAGCCTCCAGGTCATATGGATACCGTCGTCCTCACCTTGGTCACGATCTTATGGGATCGGTCGGTACTCCTATAACCGCGGTAGAGGCTGGTTGGGTAGAAGCATGCGGATGGAATCAGTATGGCGGATGGCGAGTGGGAATACGTTCATTTGACGGTAAGAGATATTACTATTATGCCCATTTAAGAAAAGACAAGCCGTACGAAGATCTTTTTGAAGGAAAAACCGTAGCCGCGGGCGAAGTTATAGGATATCTTGGAATGACGGGATACTCGGCTAAAGAAAACGTCAACAATATAAACGTTCCGCATCTTCATTATGGAATGGAGCTCATTTTTGATCCTTCTCAAAAAGACGGATATAACCAAATCTGGATCGATATGTACGCACTAACAAATTTTTTCGCCCATTATGCGTCTCCGGTCGCAAAAAGAGAGGACGGATCAGCATACAGTCTTACGGAAAAAAGACCGGAATATATGTGGGAATAGGATCATTTTTCCACTCGCTTATATGACTTGGGCATAATTTTATAAATACTAAACGTTATTCTTAAATTTTTGAAACGAATAAAGCCGACGCTTCAATGTTACGCGCCGGCTCTACCGTTTTATTTATTAAATTATCAAATTAAGCCAACCAAAATCAATCGCTAATGTAGGGCATAAGCGCGACGTGACGCGCTCTCTTAATAGCGAGAGTAAGCTGACGCTGATGCTTAGCGCAAGTACCCGACACACGGCGAGGCAGAATTTTTGCTCTCTCGGAAACATACTTTCTCAAACGAGTAGTATCCTTATAGTCGATGTTATCGATTTTATCGGCGCAGAAAGCGCAAACCTTTTTTCTTCTGCGGTTGTTGTTTCTGTTCTGCGGTCTCGCAGGTCTTTCGCTTCTGGTTGTATTAGCGGCGCCCTCGGCAGGAGCCGTATTTTCTGCCGGAGCCTGAGCTGCATTTTCTACAGCCTCAGCGGCAACGGTTGCATTGGTTTCGTTTTCCATAATACTGAAATCCTCCTGTAATATTGTAAATACTCTTTTTTAGAACGGCAAATCGTCGTCGTCGGTAATTTCCTCAAATTTAGGAGTCGAACTTCCGGCATTGCTGAACGCAGGAGCCGCGCCGGAACCGTATGAAGAGTATCCTTCCGGCATATATGACTGCGACTGCTGTCCGTAAGACGAAGGAAACGCTTGATTCGAAGCGGGATTTTCCCCTTTGGAATCAACAAACATGGCCTCGTCTACGACAACCTCCGTAGCAAATCTCTTATTTCCTTGGTTGTCCGTCCAAGATCTTGTCTGAATAGAGCCGACAACGCAAATCGAGCTTGCCTTGCGGAAATATCGGGTAATGAATTCCGCAGTCTGTCTCCACGCCGTGCAGTTTATAAAATCCGCCTGAGGCTGCTCGTCGGCGTTCCCCCTTGAAAATCTTCTGTTCACAGCCACTGTAAAAGAAGTTACGGACACACCGGAAGGAGTTGTTTTAAGCTCGGGGTCAGCGGTCAAACGTCCGCCGAGAATTACCTTGTTAAAATTAAAATTTGCCATCGCCTATTTCTCCTTTTTCGGGATTCTAATTACTTATCCTCGAGACGAACTACGATTGATCTCAGAATTCCGTCGGTTATACCGAAAATCCGTTCAAGCTCAGACGGGAAAGAAGCTTCGCTTTTGAAGTTAACAAGCACATAGTAACCTTCGGTCTTGTAATCGATAGGATATGCAAGTCTGCGGCGTCCCCACTCGTTGACTTCGCCAAGCTCGCCGTTTTCCGCAATCAGACTCGTAAACTTTTCGATAAGGGCTTTTGTGTCTTCTTCGGAAATATCAGGAGCGATTACAAAAAGGGTTTCGTAAGAATTCAAAATTTTTTCCATATTTATACCTCCCTATGGACTTCAGTCCGCCGTTCACAAAATTTCAGCGGAAGAGAGACGATCAAAACGATCGCTTCAAAGATTATACCAGCTAATATATTATTTGTCAAGACTTTCGCGGCCTTTTAACACTTTATTTTCTTATAATTTTGAAAAAATGGTTCCGGTTATCCAAAAATTTATATATTCACGGCTTCAGGGTCTTACCGCCTTGCCCTCGACCATCATATCCGTTAAACGATCGAACTGCATTCTGTAAAATTCCATGTGAGGAGCCAGCTCGATAAAATCAACCGCGCGGAAATAAGAAAAATCATCCCACGCACCGTCCGCCCACGTCACTATTCTTTTCTTCAGTCTATCTATTTTAGCGTCCATAGTATCTCCGGTAGTCGAGATATTTCTTATGGCAAGCCATACGCATCTTATCTTTTTGTTATATATATGACGCAAATCTCCGTCCCTTGTCATATTCCAATATGTCAAAAAGTCTTCGCAGTCTGGTGAAAATCCTTCAAAACCCTGATTATGGAGAAATATTCTCGCCATAACGGAGTCTCCGAGCGTATTCATATGAACGCCGTCGGGCTGAAGAATATCTGCTTTTTCAACGGCGGTCTTAGTAAGCTCATAAAAGTCCGTATAGGGGAATCCGTATTCCTCAGCAACCTGTTTCATAACCTTAACAGATAGTTCTCTCGAATATGTTTCCGTAGAATAAGGCGGAATTCCGAAATAAACGACGATACCGCGCTCAAGAAGCTTGTCCGTCAGCTCATGAAGATCGGCTCTGAATTTCTCGCATTTTTCGTCGTCCGTTCCCGTATAACCGTTTATATCGTTGGCGCAGTACATAATCATAACATGAGTAGGGTCGAACGTATAAAGATCCTTTTCAAGGTTTTCAATTCCAAATCTCGCGGTTCCGCCTCCAACTCCCGCGTCAAACACGCGTATATTTTCACCAGGAAACTTTTCAAGATAATACTCAAATATCAGCTCGCACCAAAGAGCCCCCGACGTCATGCTATCGCCCAAGAAGCATACTCTCGAATCTTTTGGGAAGCGAGGAATAGGATTAGTAGTCATAATTTTCTCCTTAATTTATTGATTAAAAAATAACAAACAAAAATAAAAAGTAAAGTCTGCCCATCTATCGGGCAAGTCGGCGCAATATACTTTCAAATTCGTCAAACGACGAAGCATGGTTAAGCATATCTCGGACGTTCGCGGATCCTCTTATACCTTTGATAAAATGAGCGGCGCGTCCCCTCGCCATTCGTATACCGTAATTTTCACCGTTTCGCTCGACTATAGCGCGAGTCAGTTCTATCGCCGCGTCTACCCGTTCGTCAACAGATGGATACGCATATTCCCTTCCATCTCCAAGAGCCTTCAATTCTGAGAAAATCCACGGATCGCCAAGAGCGGCGCGCCCCACGAGAACTCCATCGCATTCAGTTTGATCTATCATTTTCACAGCGTCTGCCGCCGAACAAATATCTCCGTTTCCAAAAACCTCTATGCTATCCGGCACAGCCTTACGCACGGCTTGAATAACCGCGTTGTCCGAGGACGGAGCGTACATCAGCTCTCTTGTTCTCCCATGCACCGTTATCCGTTCGGCGCCTTGATCGGCCATAAGCGCGGCGAAATAAGGAGCGTTTATGGAATTTTTGTCCCATCCGGCCCTGATTTTTACCCATAATGGAATTTTGTATACCGACGTCGCGTCTCGCGCAAACTTAACGATTCTTCCAGCAAGCTCCGGCGACTTCATAAGAGCCGAGCCGTCCCCGGAAGAGACGATTTTCTTAACGGGACATCCCATATTTATCTCAACAGCAGCCGGCCGAACGCTCTCTTCTTCACAAGTCCTTCCAAGTAAAATATGAATCGCGTTTGAAACAGTTTCTGCGTCGTGCCCGAAAAGCTGCAACGCGCAAGGCCCCTCTCGTGAAGAAATTTCCGAAAGAGTCAGAGTTTTTTCGTTATTAAAACAAACTGCCGCCGCAGATATCATCTCCGTTACTGCGTAATCAGCGCCAAGCGAATGACACAAAAGCCTAAACGGTATATTGGAAAATCCCGCCATCGGCGCAAGCCCAGCAGTTATCTTCATGACGTTCCTCCAAAACTACCTTCTATGACGAAAACGGAAATGCCTAATATTCTTTAATTCGCCACGCTTATTTATAGCATAAAAACCGGTAAAATACAAGCGTTTTACCGGTTTTTATATCATGATTTTTTAATTTAAATTATTGTGCGATAGCTTTATGTTCAATAATAAAGAATATAACGGCTTCTTAAAGCTATATTTTTTTTATGCTGTAAAGAGAATTGATTACAGTCCAAAGCGCGGGAAAATATTTCATAATGTTCCACACGCTGGCTCCTCCGAGACCGTATTCCCTAATAAGGCGCATTTTTGCATCCGCGCTGCGAGCATTTTCAAACCATACGACGTGTTCTACCGCGTCGGCATAGCTCTGGGGTCTGTCGAAATATCTGAAGTACGGCGATTTAGCTATATCGTCGAATTCTATCGAGGCGTTTTCTGTTCTTGCAAGATCTACAGCCTCTACGTTTGAAAGCGAACGGGCTTTGCTTTCTCCTCTTACATATGGAAGCTGCCAGTTATATCCGTAATTTGGTATGCCAAGCTGTATTTTTTCCCTCGGTATTTCCGTAACGGCATAATTAACCACGCGCTGTACTTCATTAAGAGGGGCAACCGCCATAGGAGGTCTATGCGTTTCTCTGTTCTCCCGCTATATTGGCGTTTTGCAGAACGCAATCAACAACATATTGAGTTCCTCTCCCGCTCCTTGAATATTTGACGCTAAACGGTTTCTCTTCTTCTTTTATTTGAACGTCTATCTTATTTTCAGGATAAATCAAAATTTTATCAAGTATTTCCTTATATAAGTCTCGCGTTATAATTTCTTGCTTTAAATAAGATGAAACTGATATTTCTATTTCAGAGTAGGCTTTATCCTTATTAAATGAATTCTCAATTGTAATTTTGTCTATGTCTAGCTTAATTCCGGACGTTTTGCAACTTAGTTCGGCGACGGATCTCTGATAATCTTCTTTAGATATGACGTCCTCAATAAGTAAATCGAGCAATTTCTTCTTCTTTTGTTCAAGATTATTTATTTTTTTATATAGTTCAGATAATTTGTCCGCGCTATCGTTTCGACGACGAGAATATTCATACGCATCCCTGATATCTTTTAAGACAATAGAAATACTTGGAGATAAATTTTTTGCTACAACCCGCATGCACGATAGCAATATTCTCTCGTCTATATACGATCTGTTGCAGCATGAATTTCCTTCGCCAAAATTATGTTCGGCATGCCCCGCGCATCTGTATATACGTATCGTTCCATATATCGCTTTTTTTGTTTTTGTAACGCATGTGTTCCCGCATATTCCGCATCTAACTTTTCCAGAACACCAATATCTATTTGAACGTCCTAAAGAATTAGCGCTCGTATTGTTTCTTTTATCAGATATGATTTGCTGAGCCTTATCCCATATTGCTCTTGCAACGATAGGTTCATGGTGATCTCTAAAATATAACTTATCTTCTTCGTTAACAACGATCGAATGGGTCAAATAATCGCTTGTTATGCGCTTTTGCTGAATTAAATCTCCAACATATTTTTCATTTTTCAATATACGCAGAATAAGCGTAGACGACCACTTTTTTATTCGCTTACACGTCGGAGTATTTTCACTAGTCAGTATTTCAGCAATTTTACCCGAGCCATATCCATGATTAACATATAGATCAAAAATTCGTTTTACAATCTCGGCTTCCTCTTCGTTCACAGTCAATACGCCCTTATTATAATCATAGCCGATCATTGGAGACGAAAATACAAATCCTTCCCTCATCTGTCGCATAATTCCCCATTTTACTCGAGCCGATATTTTTCTGCTTTCCTCTTGAGCGACGCTCGCCATAATTGACAATCGAAATTCGCCGTCGTTGTCCAGCGTATTTATATTGTCGTTAATAAAAAGGACTCCGACGTTTTTAGCTTTCAATAGGCGCGTATAATTTAAAGTATCGACCGTATTTCTTGCGAAGCGTGAAACCTCCTTAGTTACAATCAGATTTACTTTTCCATTCTCCGCGTCTTCTATCATATTATTAAATTCCGGTCTTTTTTTTATAGACGTTCCCGAAGCGCCTTCGTCGTAATAAATTTTTGACAGTTCCCAATCCGGATGATTTTTTATATATTCATAAAAAAACTTGATTTGATTTTCAAGAGAATTACTTTGATCGTCCTTGTCCGTGCTCACGCGGCAATAGGCGGCGACTTTCACATCGATAGCTCCTTCTCATTAATTCAGCGGCTCTTTGAAAAATATTACCGCTAATTTAATCCGCGGTTTTTGTATTTGTTCCATATGTACTCCTTCATCTTGTCGCGCGTTAGTTCATCAATTTTATTGTCCGCATATAACTGTTCAATAACTCCAATTATAAAATGCATAAGCGTCGCTGTCACCCCGTTTCTCTTTATCTAACATATACGCTACAATATATGAAGTTATTTTAGGTTGATGCATAATGAATTCGTAACGCTCGATAATTTATAAAAGCAGTTCTTATCATAGCTGATATTCAGCGGGAAATTTGAATACAGGCCGCCGTATAATTAAAGATTAAATCGTAATTAAATTTTATTTCTTTTTGCCGCATTATTCCATATAACTTTTTGATAGATAAAGACCCGTATATGATTTTTTACATTTACAAATTTGTTCCGGAGTTCCTTCAGCAACGATCATTCCTCCGTCTTCTCCTCCGTTAGGACCCAAATCTATAACATAATCGGCGCATTTAATAACGTCAATATCATGTTCAACTATAATCACTGTATTTCCTGCTTCGCAAAGTCTATGAAATATTTTTATTAGTTTTTGAATATCTGCAAAATGCAAGCCGGAAGTAGGCTCGTCGAACAAGTAGACAGTTGAACCTGTGCTTGGTCTGCTTAATTCCGCCGCAAGTTTAATTCGCTGCGCTTCTCCTCCGGAAAATGTTACCGCGGATTGCCCAAGCTTAATATATGAAAGCCCGACGTCATATAAAGACTTTAGTTTTCTATAAATGTACGGTATATTTTCAAAGAACGTCATCGCTTGCTGAACCGTCATTTCAAGAACGTCGTAAATACTTTTGCCCTTATAAAGAACATTTAAAGTTTCGCGATTATAACGTTTGCCGCCGCAAATTTCACAAGGAACGTATACGTCCGGCAAAAACTGCATGTCCACTCTTATCATTCCGTCGCCCTGACAATTTTCGCATCGTCCTCCCGATACATTAAAGCTAAATCTGCCTTTTTTATATCCCTTTAGCTTTGCCTCGGGACATATAGCGAAAAGATCTCTGATATGATCAAATATACCGGTATACGTAGCCGGATTTGAACGCGGGCTTTTTCCAATCGGGCTTTGATCGATAGCGATAACTTTATCAATATATTCAAGTCCCTCAATAGAGTCGAAATCTCCCCTAATAAAATTGCGATTTTGAAGCTTTGCCAAAACTTCATGATATAATGTTTGAGTTACAAGAGAGCTTTTTCCAGATCCCGACACGCCTGTTACGCAGCATACTACGCCTAGCGGAAAACCGACGTCAATACTTTTAAGGTTATTTTTTCTTGCTCCCCTTATTCTGAGAAAACGCTCCGGAATCCGCCTTTTCTCCGGATAAGAAACCTTTACTTTTTTGCTCAGATAAGCTCCTGTAAGCGACGCGTCGTTCCGCATAACCTCGCTTAACGTACCCTCGGCAACAATATAACCGCCGTCCTTTCCCGCGCCTGGACCAACGTCGATAATATGATCCGCATTTCTAATAATTTCACTGTTATGCTCTACGACAAGAACGCTATTGCCGACATCTCTAAGCTTTTTTAAAATGTTAAGAAGCTTAGCGCAATCATACGCATGCATACCGACGCTTGGTTCGTCAAGAACATACGCCACGCCTACAACCCCCGAACCTAACTGGGTAATCAATCGCACGCGCTGCAGCTCTCCCCCGGACAATGTGCCTACTGGGCGCGATAACGTTAGATAATCAAGTCCAATATCAACCAAGCATTTCGTTCTTGATACAATCTCTGACAACAACTGATCTGCGATTAGCTTTTCATTTGCCGTCAAACTCAGATTAGCTAAAAACGAATTAAGCTCGCTTGCAGTCATTTCACATAGCTGAGAAATATTTTTTTCATTTATCGTAACAGACAACGCCTCTTTATTTAATCGTTGTCCATTGCAGTGTTTACATGGAATATTCCTCATATATGACTCGTACTCCGCGCGTAACGCTTCTGAGCCGGTTTCTCTATGCCTCCGTTCCAAATGCGCGATCATGCCTTCAAAATACACGGGATAGTCTCCGTTATACTTTTTGGCGCATTCGTCCGTTCCGTTTATTATAAGATACTGCGCTTTTGGAGGCAAATCTTTAAACGGAACGCTTAAGTCAAAATCATATATATCTGCAAGTGATTTCATGATTTTTTGGGAACGCCTTGACTCAGGTATTCTCGAAAATCCAGTAACCGATATGGCGCCCTGCAATATACTGAGAGATCGATCCGGTATAATCAGGTTTTCATCCATCATGCGTTTAACGCCGAGGCCCATACATTCACGGCATGCCCCAAAATGGCTATTAAATGAAAAAATTTTAGGTTCGATTTCACTAAGCTCAACGTTGCATTCAGGACAAATATTTTTCCGGCCGTACCTTTTTATCTCTCCATTTTCCAGATATAATTCCAGAAGTCCGTCGGACAGACGCATGACGGTTTCGCATGACTCGTAAACTCTTTTTTCTATTCCCGGTTTTACAATTATCCTATCGACAATAACGCCAACTTTGGAACTATCCTTAACATAGACGTTATCGCAGCCCTCGATATCATCTATATTGTAAGCTTTACCATCTATCATTACGCGAATAAATCCATCTTTTTTTAGTTCTTTTAAAAAGTTGTCTATTGAAATATGCTTTTCTTTTGTTATCGGCGCGACTATCATTAACCGAATTTTTTCCTGCATCGACATTATTTCATCTACAATAGATTCAATAGAATATCTTTTTATAGACTTGCCGCATACGGGGCAATGAGGCAAACCTATTTTAGAATATAACAATCTTAAATAATCGTATATTTCTGTAATAGTGCCTACCGTTGATCTAGGATTGTTTGAACTAACCTTTTGCTCAATAGAAAGAGTTGGCGGAAGCCCGATAATCTGATCAACATCCGGTTTCTTAACTTGATACAAAGCTTGCTTTGCATGCGAAGCTAAAGAGGTCATATACCGTCTTTGCCCTTCCACAAATATTGTGTCAAACGCTAAAGACGACTTTCCTGATCCGCTTACGCCAGCTATCACTACAAGTTTATTTGATGGAATTTCCACATCTATATTTTTTAGGTTATTTTCACGAGCGCCCCTCACAATAATGCTATCATTTCTCATATCAATT
>CATKFO010000025.1 GCA_949747515.1 uncultured Eubacteriales bacterium | reverse complement strand
TCGCTTCGCAAAGAATTGTCGCAGCTTGCGGGCAAACTGCTTTCGGTAGTTTCTTGAAATGAAGCTTAGTTCAACAGCTGTATGAGAAGCTGTCAAAATGATGCGATCGCTCAGCTGTGTGAAGTTGAGCGGGAGCCGGAGTGGGTTCAAATGCCGGGAAGTTAGTTTTAAATAGCGAAACTTTGGCGAAGTCTTTTTATATAAAAAAGCGGAATCAAGCGATTAAACCCGCCGATCCGCTTTTCTTTATTCTTTTTTGATCAGTTAAGCCGCGCTGGGCTCTCCGGTTTCTCCAGAAGATTCAGTCGTAGGTTCGGACGACGATCCACCCTCGGATCCGTCCGCCGTAACGTCTCCCGTATCGCCGGAAGTCTCGGCGCCAGACGTATCCGCCGCGGTTTCGGAACTTGTATCAGCCGTAGTTTCTTCCTGAGGAGCGGTGGTCACGGGGGTATTTTCACCTGATCCAACCGCGCCGGAGTTGTCCGAGCCTGTTCCATGCGCCATAATAAGGTACAGAATAAGTACGAGTACTACAAAAATTACCGCTACCGCGCTGGTGATAACCGACAGCTTGCGATCCAAAGTAGAAGATTTGCTTTTTCCGAAGAAAGTTTCGGATGCGCCGGCGATCGTTCCGGAAAGGTTGTGGCTTTTACCGTGCTGCATGAGCACTACGACAATAAGAAAAATTGCCGCGACTATAAGAATGATTCCAATAGCAGTTACCATGTTTGTCTCCTTGCCGCCCCATCGTTCCAGGGCGCGTTTTTTATACTGATTTATTTTTTTGACAATTTAGCTTACCTATTTTATCATAAAAAAATCATAAATGCAATACTATTTAGGAAAATTATTCGTCCGCGCCATAAAAGAAAGGAAAGACATGAAATATTTAGTCTAAACTTATAATTAAAATTCGTCAGCGTTCGTTGTCGAAATCCTCAGCCTCCATAAATTCTCGTACGCCTATGCGACGCCTTTCTCTTTCGCTTTCAACAAGATCGGACAATTTTTCCTTCACTTCTTTCGAATTCTTAATTCGGGCAAGGTCAAATTCCGGAGCCGTCTTATCTCCAGAACAGCAGTGAATTGTCCCGAGTCCAAAAATTCTCTCGCCAAAGCTTCTTTTAAGAGTAATATCCATTATTCTGTATAAGCGAATTTCTTCTTCATTTCGAGACAGAAGCCCTTTTTCAATTAAAAGCTTATCTTCCCCGAGAAAATATCGGGTAAACGACCATGGAAGTCCGAACAAAGTGCGTTTTCTGTCCTGCCAAATGAAGCTTTTTTCCGATTTTTCTTTATTTGCCATGAGGATATATTCCTTTCAAGTTTATATTTCGATATCAGTACTTATCGCATAATCGAGTAAAAATATTCCGCGCTGACTTTCGCGCTTTCGAGCGTATCTCCTTCGTGCCCGCCGTCCTGCTCATAACACAGATAAGTAGCCCCGGCGTCCTCAGCCGCCCGTATAATTTCAGGAAAATTAAGATTTCCTCCGCCGAGCGCGGTCATTTGGGGATCGTTTTGTCCGAAAGGAATACGCATATCTTTCAGGTGAATAATGTCGAGTCTTCCCTCAAATTTGCTTATGGTTTCCGTAACGGACGCTCCTCCATACTGGAGCCAATACGTATCCAAAACGAAAGACGTATTTATAGGATCAAGTTCGCGCAGAAGAACGTCGAGCATTGTATCCCGAGTTCCTTCGACCCGCGCAAACTCAAACGCATGGTGATGATATGTAAATCGGAGTCCATGTTCCGCAAGCTTCGAGGCAATCTCGTTCGTTTCGTCGATGAAGTCGTAAAAAGAACGTTTGGTAAGCTCTCCACTGAAGAATGACGGCATACCTCCGATTCCGGCGAAGGACGCGCCGAGCGCGCGGTGAAGTTTTACGGCTTCCTCCGTATTTTTAAGAATATCCATAGAAGTATGGGAGCCAATGATCTCAAGTCCCGCGTCGCCGGCGGCCTCGGCGTATTTGTCCGCGCCGAATGTGAACGGCCCCGCCGTCTGAACTCCGGTAAAACCGTACGAGGCAAGGCGGCGGAAAGCGTCTCTCGCAGACGCTTCGTCCGACATATGATCCGCGACGCTGTAAGCTTGTATTGACAATGAAGATTTCATACGTAACCTCAATTTTAGAATTATAATTTCCGACGGGCAATACCTCTTGTCTCCGAGAAATTAAAATTCAAATAGATTTCTTTCTTACTATTAAATTACTATTAAAAATTGCAAACATACGCGAAGCTCGTTGTCATTTCGCTTTCCTGCAGATCTTATTTATATCCCGACCCGGGTAAGCTTTCCCGCTATAGGAGCGTACTTATTTTTTTCTCCCATAAGTATGCTCTCTCCTTCGTCGTCCCGCTTAATCGGATAAACGGAATATACGGCTACTCCGTCGGCGCCGAGAGTAACGGGAAGCCTCGTTTCCACATTCACACGAGTCATAGTTCCAGAAAAATATTCGTAAGCTATATAATCTCCTTCGCCGAGTCCGGGAATCTTTCCGAAATTCACGTCGTCAGTCAGCTTTTCTTCAGTAAGATTAAACGCCGCCACGACGAAATTTTCGCCGCTTCTGTTCCATATCTTTTGTATTTTTCCGGCCGACGGCTCGCGGCAGTCAGTATATACGCAGTCCTCCGTCGGCATAGCCGGCCCGTCGCAAAGCATTACCGTTCCGTCGTCCGCCACGGTAGGCATGATATATTCCGGATCGCTGCCTCCGATACGGTCGCTCACATATATTGGAGAACCGCTGACCGCGCGCAGGACTCCGCTTTGCAAGGCGGAGTCATGAGACGACCACCACATATCAAAGTCGCAGTGATAAACCTGCCCGTGCCACAGCGCGTTGTATACGTTTTGTACTAAGTGCTTAACAAGTCCGCGCTTTTTCTCCGGGAAGAAATCGTCGCTGTTGCGACTTATTCCGGAGAACGGCCGCCCAAGCACGTTTTCCATATCCATTCCCATACAGTTTATAACCGCGCCGCCGAAATTCTTCTCGACTGAACGCTCCATAGCGAGATGATCTATGCGGACGCCCTCTGCCGTAGGAACGCTGCCGGCCAAGTATGGGGAAGCGGAACTTTGATTGTCCACCTTGAGGAAATCAACGCCCCATTCTTTGAGACGGGAGTGCCAGGCGTCCCAATAACGGAACGCCTTTTCCTCGTCGAGAGAAGGCAAATACATTCCGGCGGGACTGAGGAACAGGTTTTCCTTCTGCTGCTTAAACAGTTCGCTTTCCGGATCCACGCCGAACCAATATCCTCCCGTAAACGCATGCCATACGCCGACTCTTTCCACTCCAAATTCTTCTTTTATACGCTTGATGCAGCCGTCGAAGCCTTCCGGGAACTTCGAGGGATCGGGATCAAAGGAGCAAAGCTTCTGGTCTTTTGTTTGAAGCCATCCGTCGTCTATAATAATCCATTTTATCGGAATATTTTTTTCTTTGAATTCGCGGAGCTTTTCATATATTAGCTCGGCGGTAACGTCGAGGCGGAACGAATCCCACGTGCACCAGCCGAGACCGCGGGCAAATTCCGGCATTTTCCTTTCAGAACGGAGAGGAACTCGTATCGCGCCGAATTCGCGGGCCGTGCGATAGCACTCTTCCACGGCGGAAAACGGATCGTCGGCTAACGTAACCGCGAGAAAATCTCCTGTGAGAGAAGTAAGAGAGAGCATGTCGGAGGTAATATGCAGTCCGTTCCCGTCAAGCTCGCAGCGGAAATTGTCTCCGGTAAGAGGGAGAATGTGAACATGCTTATCTCCAACCTTGACGAATGCCGACTGCGTCTGCCGCGGCAAAGACGAAAAAGAATCGGTAAACACGGGGAGCATCCACCACATAGTGTCGTGAGCGTTGGCCGTAATAGCGTCCGGCTCTATTGGACCAAGCTTGATATTCACCGCGTCTGCGGAAGCGAACGAAGCGTAGCTTCCCAGAGACATGGATCGACGGGCGTCAAGAGAGAACACGACGGTATTGCCCCGTTCTTTCGCCGTAATGATAAAACGTTTAAAGCCCTCGTCGCCCGAAGCGTATGTAAGGGTAGCCTCGTCTCCTTCTATTTTTGCTTCATTAAGAATCAGTTTTTCCGTTGCAACGGGAAGCAGATTTACGCTTGCTTCCATGCCTGAAAGCAGATTATCTCGGACAAATTCAAATATTTTCATGTATATATTTCCTCCTGCGCAGGCGAATTCCACAGCGCCGAATCAATTCCGAACGGATTTCGTTACGGCGGACGACGCTATGGAAAGTCCTGCGGACTGCGTTTCTTTCGTATATTTTCGCATACCTTCGACGTAATGTCAATAGGAATTACGACTCTCAATAAAAAACAAGTGAATCAAGGCTAAATCCCTTTTTATATTTGTCAGAGATCCGCATAGCTTCCGCAATATAAATAATCTTGTCGGTCGGTTATTTCTCGTATGTTTTAAAAATACCTCCGCGCAGATTTTGGTCTGCAGCCGCTTTTTATAATGCGCGCACGATGGAATATAAACGTTCGAAATTTTTTATTAGAATGATCCTCCATAATTTATATGGATCATCCGAAATAATCTTCAAAGCCTCGCGTCAAAGCTTCCGCCATATCGTCTCTCCATTCGTCGTCAAGAATAGCTTTCGCGTCTTCTTCATTAGAAATGAATCCGAGTTCAATAAGAAAAGCCGGCATATCGCTTCGTTTCGTTATAATATACGCGTCTTCAAAGTTTTGAGCGTAATAACGGGCCTTTCTTTCGGGAATAGCGTCGTTTATAGCGTTAGTCACGCTTAGACACAACCGCTCCGAATCGTCGGAAACGCTGTTCTCGCTGCAATAGTAAAGGCGAGTCCCCTTAACGTTCTCGTCCGAAAAAGTATCCGCATGGATAGAAATAAAAATATCTATATACGCGTCTCTGTGTAGCACGTTTGCCCACACGGCTCTGTTATAAGGCGCGAATCTGTTGTCTTCAATGAGTTTTTCTTTTACGTACGACATGCCGCGGGCGTCGGCCTCCCGGCATATTTCGTCCACAGTGATAAGGCGTTCGCCGTCGTGCAGCATGACTACTCTGTGTCCGGCGTCTTCGAGCTTTTGTTTTAACTCTTTAGCGAAATTCATTGTAAGCTCTTTTTCGTATTCTCCGCTGATACTTGTGCATCCCGGATCAACAAATCCGTGCCCGGCGTCGATGCATACGGTCATAGGAGCTCCTTTTTCTCGTTTGGGTATAACGGGAAGCCTCTCCGATCCCGTATTATCTGTATTTGAGCTATCTTGAGGACCTGAACTTGGATCTGACGAAGATACGGACGCCGGAGTTTCGTCAGTACGTTTATTATCGTTTTTCTCACCGTTAAGAAAAGAACATGACGTAGTTGACAATACGACTATAATTGTCAAAAGCAATGTAAGCATCTTTTTACTCATTTTATTCCTCCTTATGCCTGTTTGTAAGTAAAATCAGGTCGGTCTGCACCTAAACGTTCTTTTGATAGTAAAAGAGCGCGATATAAAACGCTATTGAATCATCGAGGCAAACTCGATTTCGACTCGCTCCTTTTTAATATGGCGTGAGCGAGAGAATCCGGCATAGAGCGGCGCAAGCTCTTCAATTTGAGAAGCATAAGCATATCTGTAGGAAAGCTTCGCTTCAAGGGATACCGAAGCGGGATTGAAGTAAGCTTCATATGAAGCTCAAGATAACAAAAATCCCGCGGGAAACTTTTGCCGCCGCTATAGCTTTTTACACTTCTTGCCTTCGGCATGAAGTAGTAAGCTTTTTTCCAGAAAAAAGCTTGTAGGGAATATATACTTTCTTTTAAAAAAGAAAGTAAACAAAGAAAATTAAAGAATAGCTCGCTTC
>CATKFO010000024.1 GCA_949747515.1 uncultured Eubacteriales bacterium | reverse complement strand
GTTAGCCGAAATTTTAAGGAGCTGCTCCTTCCATTCGCCGTCCGCTTCCTTCGCCATATTCTCCGCATAGTCCGCGTGCATTTTGATCCACTCGGAAAAGCCAGTCATAAGGATACGGCAGGCCTCGTAGAATTCTTTCTTTCTCTTATTGGTATCTGGAGTAATGGAATCGTAGTAGTTTATCTCTTCAAGAATTCCGCATACTCCTTTTTTGAGAAGCTTTTCGTGCTTGGGAACCGTGTGTCCCTGATATCCGCCGACCCACCAAAGGCCGCCTTCGCCGCAAGCATAATCGTATGCTTCGCCGCCCATAAGAACCTCGCCTCTCGCGTTTTTATAACGGCGGTCAAGGGGAGTCATCTTATCGTAAAGCTTTTTAGCGCGCTCATCCTCGCTGTCAATAATAATACCCCAGCTGAAATGCTCGTATATCTTTCTTTCGGGACGGGGGAAGCCGATAAAATAATCGCCTTCAAAAACCTCGGGCTTAGATGCAAGCCATGATTCGACTATAGCGCGAGCGAGATTTATGATATACGGATCGTCCGGATATTTTTCAAAAATATCGAGAAACGGCGTCTTTCCATCGTCCGGCATACCCGTATGAGTGCCTTCTCTTTCGCGGTTGGGCTTCAGTCTTCCAAGGATGCCGTCGCGGATTTGCTTAAGACGACCTTCAAATACGTACTTTTCATCAGAACGGTACATTAGTTACCTCCAAAAATAAATATAATAATTCGCCGCCCGCACGAGAGCGCTGCGGAGGCTTTTAAAAATTTGTTTAACGGCCTCGGAAAGCAGGCGCCGAAACGGCGCGCCGCCTTCCGCAAATTTATACGATAATATAGTATATAGCGCTAATTTTTACTTGTCAAGTGGATTTGCGGTTTTAATTTTTGCTCGCCGCCTATCCAAAATATTACGCCGACAAACGCGCGATTATCTCGTCTTGAGTTTCTTTTCCAAGGCATACGAACTTTGCGCTGAAGCCGCCTACGCGCACGATAAGATCCTCGTGGTCCTCAGGATGAATCTGGGCGGCCTGCATTTCCTCGAGAGTAGCGGTAGTTATCTGAGCAAGCTGTCCTCCCATCATCATAAATGTCTTGATCAGAGCGCAGATATTTTCCTTCTGCTCCTCCGTCTCCATCATAGTGGTGGGAATCATAACGTTGCAGGACGAGCCGCCCACGCCTTTGCGGAGAGGAAGTTTAGCGACGGACGACAGCATAGCGGTAAGACCGTTCTTGTCGCTCCCCGTTCGAGGTCCGATCGTGTTTCCAAGAGGATCTCCCGTATGACGTCCGTCCGGAAGAGCCCACGTCTGACTTCCGTACACGATGCCGCCCTCAAGCAGAGAGCACGCTCCGGTAAAGCTGTCGCCTCTTACAGACTTGTATTTGCCTATCTCGTCCCAGAAGGTCCCGAGCACGCGGCAAGCCATCTCGTCCGCTCCGTCGTCGTTGTTTCCGAATTTAGGCGCTCCAAGCAGCATACGGCGTATTTCTTCATATCCTTCGTAATTCGCCGAGATAGCCGCGTCGAGATCCTCGAGCGAAATCTTGCCCTGCTCGTATACGAGAGTCTTCATCGCGTATAGAGCGTCCGCGGCGGCGCCGTGACCGGCGGTTTCTATCACTCCGTAGTTATAGATCGAGCCGCCCTCGTCAAGTTGAAGACCTCTTTCAATGCACGCCTCCGTGAGAGGAGACTTCACCAGCTTAGCCACGTTTGCGACGCGAATATCCACGCCGCGGTTGCAAAGATATATAAACGGCTCGGTCAGATACTTAATCTGCTTTTCAAAAGCGTTCCAAAGCTCGTCGAATGTCTTATAATCGGTAATTCCGCCGAGATCCAAGCCAACCTTTACGCCGCTGAAGCGGTCGCGGCCGTGGTTAAGAGTGTACTCAAGTATTTTAGCAAGGTTGATCGATCCGTCCTCGCAGCCGAAATTGCTCTTTCCGGGTATCTCGATTTCCTGACAGCCGAGCGCGGTGTAATCTCTCGCGTCCTCCGGCTTCGCGCCGAGCGCTTCAAGTCCCTCGATTACTGTCTTGTCGCTGACAACGGTCGGGTCGCTCATACCCTCGGACCACATGGTCACCACCAGAGAGAGCAGATCCGCGGGCGTTTTTTCATGGATACGCACGGCCATTCTCGGGTGAATTTCATGCATAGTACGAAGTATTTGAAGAATAAGATACGACAGATCGTTAGTCGAGTCCTCTCCGTTCGAATCTACGCCGCCGACGGTAAGGCAGTGAACTCCCTGCTCCCAGAACTTCATAATCAGAGCCGCCACTATATCGTCGTCCTCATGCCCCTTGTAGAAGCGGATCAGATACCGGTCGGTTCTTCCGAGACAGTCCACAAAATCCCACAGCGAGTAGAACCAGGTGAGCTGAGCCGCGCCGTACATGTCGGTCGGCGCGTCCCACGCGATTCTGCGGCAGTTTTCGGATATAGCCTTCAGCTCCCTTTTAGCAGTGGGGTCGTCGCTCTTTTCAGCCATTGAGGCGGTATAATCCGCATGCATTTTGATCCACTCTGAAAATCCCTTCATTACGATTCTGCACGCCTCGTAGAAGTTCTTTTTCTTTGCGTCTTCCGCGGGAGTCAGAGCGTCGTAACGATCGATCTGGTCAACAACTCCGCCGACGCCCATGGTCATAAGCTTTTCATAGCTGGGAACGGTATGGCCCTGATATCCGCCGGTCCACCAAAGGCCGCCGAAGCGAGCCGTATCGTACTCCGCAGCTCCGAGAATTCTTCGTCCTTCTGAGTCCATATGCTCGGCGTCGAGCGGAAAAAGTCTGTCGGCAAGCTTTTTGACTCTCTCGCTTCTTTCCTCAGGCTCGCAATCGCACGTTATGCCCCAACTGAAATGCTCGTGAATACAGCGGTCCGGCCGGGGAAATCCCACAAGGATATCGCGGTCGAACACGATCGGCTCCGTAACCATCCAAGATTCGACTATTCCGCGGGCGAGATTTATAATATACGGATCATCCGGGTAACGTTCGAACACGTCCTCAAAAGGAGTTTTTCCGTCGTCGTCCTTACGAGTGAACTTTCCGTTTCTGATAGCGTCGTCGTCAGATCGAGCAAGAATATCGAGACGAAGCTTTTCAGTTCTTTCGGAAAAATAGTATCTTTCTTCAACTTTGTTCAATGAGTACCTTCCTTTCAGACGCCGAACGGTAATTTAAAGAGAGAACCTACGCGCCTTTATTGTTTATCCATATACAGTATAATACGTAAAAAATGTCTTGTCAAGTGGTTTTCGAAAATATATTCCTTCTTTTGGAATAGGAATTTAATGCCGCCTAAAAAATCTTCCGCTGCGTACAAAGAATATTTACACGAAAACACCGTTTTTTATATTGACAAACGCTATGTTTTGGCAGATAATATATTGTTGTATTCTTCGATAACGCCGAGGGTTCGGCGCGCTGAAAAATCGGCGCGAACGCCCGATCCCACGTTATGAAGTAAATTACCCCTGCGAAACGCGAACGCAAATGCAAAAGGTAAACCTTAATCTTTAAATTTGGCCGAGCCTTTTGCGGAAAGGCTGCCAACACAATGAAGAAAAAAATAAACTTCACCAAAATGCACGGTATAGGAAACGATTACATATACATAAATTGTTTCGACGGTATACCGGCCGATCCTTCGGAGCTGGCGATAAAAATGTCCCCTCGCCATTTTTCCGTAGGCTCCGACGGAATAGTTCTTATATGTCCTTCGGACAATGCGGACGCGAAAATGCGTATTTTTAACGCGGACGGCTCCGAGGCAAAAATGTGCGGCAACGCAATCCGATGCGTCGGCAAGTATCTTTACGAAAGAAACATGGCTCGAAAAAACGAATTGACGGTAGATACTCTCAGCGGTATAAAAACTCTAACGCTCAATACGAAAGACGGCGTGGTCGAATCCGTCGGAGTAGACATGGGCAAGGCGGAAATTTGTCCGCGGAAAATACCCGTGAATTTTCCTGGAGAAAGCATGATAAACGAGCCTGCGGACGTGTGCGGAAAGACGTATCGGATGACCGCCGTGTCCATGGGGAATCCTCATTCGGTAATATTCTGCGACGATCCCTCCTCGCTTGAACTTGAAAAAATCGGAACGTATTTTGAAAACCATCCTTTATTCCCAGACAGGGTTAACACGGAATTCGTCCGCGTCATATCACCGACGGAGCTCGAAATGAGAGTCTGGGAAAGAGGCAGCGGAGAAACATACGCATGCGGAACTGGAACCTGCGCCTCGGTAGTAGCGTCGGTACTGAACGGATACTGTAAAACGGAAGTCCCGGTTCGCGTTCATCTTATAGGCGGGGACTTAACGATAATCGTCGGCGACGATCTGCGAGTAACTATGGAAGGTCCCGCTTCTTTCGTATACGACGGCGAATATCTCCTCGATATATAAAAACGAATAACCGTCCGTAATTACGAATTAATTATTCGATCAGAAAGGCGTCCGAATCATGAATATAAGAATAAATGAAAACTTCAAAAACATCAATCAAAGCTATCTCTTTTCTGAAATAGCGCGCCGGGTAAACAGTTATTCGACTGAAAATCCATTGGCAAAAGTAATACGGCTTGGAATCGGAGACGTAACTCTGCCCCTTCCCGCCTCCGTCATAAACGCAATGCGCGCCGCAGTCGACGAGATGGCCGATCAGGCTACGTTCCGCGGCTACTCGCCGGAACACGGATACGACTTCGTACGAGAAGCGGTAGTCCGTCATTACTCCAGATTTTCCGTTTCCGTTTCTCAGGATGAAATTTTCGTATCCGACGGAGCGAAAAGCGATATCGGCAATATCGTAGATATTCTCGGAAACAATCGAATTTTAATTCCCGATCCTGTATATCCGGTATACGTGGACAGCAACGTTATGTCCGGAAGAAAAATATCGTATATTCCGGCGGGTGAGGAAAACGGATTTTTGCCTATGCCCTCGGAAATAGACGGCGACGCGGACGGCTCCGTCGTTTACATGTGTTCTCCCAACAATCCCACCGGAGCGGTCTACTCGGCGGAACAGCTCGCCGAATGGGTGGCGTTTGCGAAGAAAACCGGTTCGCTTATTATCTTTGACTCAGCGTACGAGGCTTTTATCGGCGAAGAAAAAAATTTGCCCCATACGATATACGAGATACCGGGCGCGAAGGAATGCGCGATAGAAATATGCTCGCTCTCTAAGACCGCCGGATTTACGGGAACGCGCTGCGGCTGGACCGTCGTTCCGGCAGAGCTCGAGGCGTCCGGACTTAAGCTTTCCGCTATGTGGGAAAGGCGTCAGGCGACAAAGTTTAACGGAGTTCCGTACGTAATACAGCGCGCGGCGGAAGCGGCTCTCGGAGACGAAGGCCGACAAGAGTGCATGGAAAATATAAATTATTATATGAAGAACGCAGAGATGATCTCGTCGCTTATGCGTGAAAAGGGAATATTCTTTACAGGCGGAGAAAATTCTCCTTACATATGGCTTAAGTGCCCGAACGGTATGGATTCATGGAAATTCTTCGACTACCTGCTCGGAGAAGCGAACGTAGTCGGAACTCCCGGCGCGGGATTTGGCAAGTGCGGCGAAGGATACTTCCGTCTTACGTCCTTCGGAGACAGAGAATCTACCGCCGAGGCAGTGGAAAGGCTCAGAAAACTGCTCTGAATATTTTGAAAAGAAAGGTATATATACAATGTCATACGAACTGACCAACGGAAAAATCGACATAGAACAAGCTTTTTCAAATGAAACGCTCGTATCCTCGGACGGATACGTCATGCCGTACAGACTTTACGTGCCGAAAAATTACGACTGCGGAGAAACGTACCCTTTGATGATCTTTCTTCACGGAGCGGGAGAAAGAGGCTCCGATAATAAGCTCAATATAGAAGTAGCCCTGCCCCACGTATTCGACTCCGAGTCGTCGCCGGCAAGAAAATCTATTATAATCGCTCCGCAGTGTCCGGAAGACCGGCAGTGGGTTTATACTCCGTGGGAAAGAGGCAACTATTCAGTCGATGAAATCGTAGAATCGCGCGAATGTGAAGCCGTAATGGAAATACTTAAAACAGTCGCCTCCGTATACAACGTAGACCGCTCGCGCATATATGTAACCGGTCTTTCCATGGGAGGCTTTGGAACATGGGATCTTATGGCCCGCCACTCCGATATTTTCGCCGCCGGCATGCCCGTATGCGGAGGAGGCGATCCGTCGATGGCAAAGGCGTACGCCTCTATTCCGATACGCACCTTCCACGGAGCTCACGACGGAGCGGTACCCGTAGACGGCACGCGCGAACTGTACGCGGCTATAAAGGCCGCCGGAGGCAGAATCAAATACGTTGAGTTTGAAGACATGGATCACGGCATATGGGACGACGTATATTCCGACAGAGGAAATATATGGTGGCTTTTCTCTCAGGTAAAGAAAAAGCCCGCGGCAAAAAAGACGCGCCGTAAAAACAGCGTTCGTAAAGCGGGAGTTTTAGGAGCGGTCGCCGGAGTCGCCGCCGCTATGGTCATTTCTCACTTAAAGAAAAAGAACGGAAAATAAAAAACAAGGCTGCCGGACGCTATAAATCCGCGCAGCCTTATTCTTTTTTACTCGGCCTCTGAAAATTCCGGCGCAGCCTCGTCGCCGTCCAGTCCGGCCGCAAGCTTTTCAGCTTCGTAACGTTCAAGCTCCGCTTTGTAAGCTTCGAGTACTTCCCCTTCAATATACGAGCGGAACTCGGCGTTAATAGGATGAACTATGTCGCGATATGTTCCGTCCGGATTTCTTCTGCTCGGCATTACTATAAAATGCTTGTCCTGAACGTTGATGACCTTTATATCGTGCAGCGCGAGCTGTCCGTCAAAGGTTACTGAAACTACCGCTTTCATAGGACCGTCTTCGAACAACTTTCTGACTTTGATATCGGATATTACCATGATAACTCTCCAGTCTGATTCTTAAATTAAGTTGATAATAGTATAGCGGAAGATTGTGTCAAATATTCATCCGTTTCGTAGACTTTTTTTGAATTTTGCGTCTTTTATAGATAAAAATCGACTAAATAATCCTCTGAAATACAAACTAATTTTTGTAACGCCATAAAACATTGGCGAAAAACGATTTTCTTCCACAAAGTTTTCCCTTGACAGGAAAGCGTTTCAGTAATATTATTATATATGAATATTTTTCAAAGAAAGGACTGTTGCAATATGGCGTTGCCAAATACGCATCTGGGCTTCGACGGTATCCGGGATATTATTGGAAACGGCTCTAAAAATATTTTTTTCTCGGGTATCGGAGGAATAAGCATGAATTCTCTCGCGCAGGTATGCGCCGTCAGAGGTCATCGAGTCTCCGGTTACGACAGAACTAAAACTGAAATTACATCTCGTCTTGAGGACATAGGCGTTAAAATATATTATGAGTCTTCCCCCGAAATAGCGGAGAGAGCCGATCTTTTCGTATATACGGTAGCCATGCCAAAAGACGACCCAGCCTATGTCAGAGCCGGAGAGCTTGGAATACCAAGGGTTTCCCGCGCCGATTTTCTCGGATATATAATGATGGGATACTCCTCTCGAATAGGAATTTCCGGAATGCACGGAAAAAGCACGACGACTGCTCTGACCGCGTCGGTTTATTTAGCCGCGGGCGCGGACCCCACTGTTTTCGGAGGCGCCGCAATGAAGGAGTCCGGCTCGTCAAATCTTATCGGCGGCTCCGATTCATTCATATTTGAAGCGTGCGAATACATGGATTCTTTTCTGGACTTCTATCCTACGACGGCCGTAGTTCTGAATATAGAAATGGATCATGTGGATTATTTCCGCTCTATGGAGCAGATAAGAAATTCATTCACAGCTTTTATGGGAAAAGCCGAAACCGCCGTCGTAAATATTTCAGACGACGACGTTATGAAAGCCGCGAAACTAAGCGGAGCGAAGCTCGTATCATTCGGCATACATCGTGCGGACGCGGATTATTCCGCCGAAAACATAGCGTTTGAAAACGGTTTCGCGTCCTTCGACATTATGAATAAAGGCTCTTTTCTATGTCGCGCGGAACTGAGCGTTCCAGGACAACACATGATAATCGACGCGCTTGCAGCCGCGGCCGCAGCTCACCGAGACGGCGTGTCTCCAGATTATATATCGAAGGGACTCGGCGATTACGAAGGTATAAAACGCAGAATGGAACTGCGCGGTAAAACTCCGGAAGGAGCCTGCGTTTACGACGACTACGCGCACCACCCGACCGAGCTCCGTTCAACCTTGGCCACGGCGTCCGAGCTTGGATACGGAAAAACAATATGCGTTTTTCAGCCTCATACTTTCTCCCGAACCGCCGAGTTGCTCGACGATTTTGCCTCGGCTCTCGGAGACGCCGCGGTAACCGAGGTGATACTCGCGGAAATTTATCCTGCGAGAGAGAAAAACATATACGGAGTCACGTCTGAAACGCTCGCGGAGAAGATACGGGCTCGAGGACGAGAATGCCGAGTATATACATTTGACGAAATAAAAAAATATATTCGCGCTTCTTTGTCGCACGGAGACGCGGCGTTTATAGTCGGAGCCGGCGATATAAATTCCGTTTCTTCCGAGCTTGTCTGAAAATACGTCCTTAAACGCGCGAATTCGCCATAATATAAGCGTCGAACTCGCGCGAATTTTATGCATATATTTTTCAGAAAACCGGTTGACACGCCGATAAGCTGATGATATAATTTTCGTATTGCTTTTTATAATTGATTCGGCGGACGAAAGTCGTTATGTCGCGGCGAGCCGCTCCGTCATAAAATATTACCGGGCTTTGAATCGCAAAGCCTCGCGGACATCCGCGGGAAAGGAAATAAAAAAATGAAAGAAAAGATAAAGGCCGCCGTTATCGGAGCTACGGGTATGGTAGGACAGCGGTTTGTCACTCTTCTCGACGGTCATCCGTTTTTCGAGCTTTCAGCCGTCGTCGCCAGCAAGCGTTCCGCAGGAGTAAAATATAGAGAAGCCGTTGAAGGCAGATGGAAAATGAAGACGCCCATTCCTGAAATGGCCGCTGAAATGACGGTAATGGACGCCTCGGACGTAGACGCAGTCGCCGCGGCGTGCGATTTTGTTTTCTGCGCGGTCGATATGAAAAAAGACGAGATTCTCGCGCTTGAAGAGACATATGCAAAAGCTGAGATACCCGTAATTTCAAACAATTCGGCTTGCAGGTGGGTTTCAGACGTTCCTATGGTGGTTCCGGAAATCAACGACAGCCACCTTGCAGTTATCGAAAGCCAGAAACAACGTTTGGGAACTAAGCGCGGATTTATAGCCGTTAAACCCAATTGTTCCATACAAAGCTACGTTCCGCTTCTGACCCCTCTGCTTAAGTTTGGCATTACGAAAGTAGTCGCCGCCACGTATCAGGCGATTTCGGGTGCGGGAAAGAATTTTGAGTCATGGCCCGAAATGATTGATAACGTAATTCCGTATATAGGCGGAGAAGAAGAAAAAAGCGAACGCGAGCCGCTCAAAATTTGGGGAGAGGTACGAGGGGGCGTGGTCGTTCCGGCCGAAGCTCCGCTCATTACCACGCAGTGCATACGGGTCCCCGTAACTGACGGACATACGGCGGCCGTATTCGTTTCTTTTGAAAACAAGCCTCCGAAAGAAACTATAATAAACGAATGGCGTTCCTTCAGAGGACAGCCTCAGCTTCTTGAATTGCCGTCGGCTCCGGAACATTTTATCACTTATTTTGAAGAAGATAATCGTCCGCAGATTAAGATCGATCGTGAAATATACGGCGGAATGGGGATAACGGCCGGACGGCTCAGAGAAGATACTCTTTTCGATTATAAATTTGTCGGAATGTCTCACAACACTCTTCGCGGAGCGGCCGGCGGAGCGGTGCTTATAGCCGAGCTTCTTTACAGACAGGGATATTTAGATTAAATTTTTATCTCGATAGACAAGTTTATATTTCTAATAACGAGAAAAACTCGTCGACTCTTGCTTTACGAAGGGTAGGCGAGTTTTTTATTTATGCAATGAAGAAAAAATTGTTTGACTGCAAGGATAGTTTCGAAAGATAATCGACGCGTCGACCGAGAGAAGCGAATAAGAGTGAAGCCGCAAAGAATTACTCCAAATCTTTTGTGATTATTATAAGATATATCAAAAGATTTCAATTTGTAAAATCATCTTTTGTGGAAAATATTGACCTGCGATTGTAATTGTGCTATAATACAAGTAGGATATTACTTCTGTATGGGAGCATACGGAACAAAAACATATTTAAGCACGATATTATAGATTATGAGATGAGGATTGCGTTTATATTTTAGGCAAAGATGTATGATAAAAGTAGACGGTGGAAAATTCAGCGACTATAACGTTTATTTTTGGTATGCTCGGACGAACACGCTATATTATTTTCATAGCGACGTCTGACGCGCAATTTTCGCAAGTCATAATAATACAATCATAAAATCATTCCGATATAATTTCATTCAACGGAGGAATTCACGGATATGAATATAATAACAGGAAAAAGCTTTGACGAAGAAAGAGCTTTATACGGTTTGGATAGCGCGATGGTAAAAAATTGTTTCTTCGACGGGCCGGCGGACGGCGAAAGCGCTTTTAAAGAGGGACGCAATATTATCGTCGACACATGCTTTTTCAACCTTAGGTATCCCTTTTGGCACGACGTCGGCCTTGAAATAAAAAGCTCTGAAATGACCGAGCTTTGCCGCGCCGCTCTGTGGTACTCTAAGGATATAAAGATCACAGATACGAAACTTCACGGAATTAAGGCTCTAAGAGAATGTGAAAACGTAACCATGCGCGGATGCGACGTAATATCTCCGGAATTCGGGTGGTCGGTAAACGGACTAAAAATGAACGACTGCAAGGCGGAAAGCGAATATTTTATGATGCGCGCCGAAAAGCTTGCTTTCCATAACGTTCAAATGAAAGGCAAGTATTCCTTTCAATACATAAAAAATTCAGAGTTCGCAGACTGCTCGTTCGACACCAAAGACGCTTTCTGGCACGCTAAAAACGTAACGGTGAAAAACAGCGTTGTAAAAGGCGAATATCTCGCGTGGTACTGTGAAGACGTAACGTTTGAAAATTGCAAGATAATAGGAACTCAGCCTCTCTGCTACTGTAAGGGGCTAAAGCTTGTAAACTGCGAGATGCTCGATGCCGATCTCGCCTTTGAACGTTCGGATGTTGAAGCCGAAATCGTCGCTCCGATGATCAGCATAAAAAATCCTCTGTCCGGAAAAATTAGCTTGCCTTCCGTAGGTGAAATAATAAAAGACATTCCCGGCGTCGAATGTCAAATAATCGTTACAGGCAAAAAACACGCTTAGTAAAAAATATACGGTGAAAATAACTCAGGAGAAAATTTATGAGCAAAAATATTCTTGTAATATCGACCAGTCCGCGTAAGAACAGCAATTCCGAAGCCTTGGCCGACGCGTTCATAAAAGGAGCGTCGGAATCAGGAAACAACGTTGAAAAAATATCCCTTCGCGAAAAAACTATCGGGTTTTGCCGCGGATGTTTCGCTTGTCAGAAAACCCAGAGATGCGTTATACGAGACGACGCCGACGAAATAGCCCAGAAAATGCTCCGCGCCGACGTTATTGTTTTCGCAACTCCAATTTACTACTATGAAATGTGCGGACAGATGAAAACGATGCTCGATCGCGCAAATCCTCTTTATTCGTCGGACTACGCGTTCCGCGATATTTACCTTTTATCAGCGGCAGCCGAAGATGAAGAAGGCGTGGATAGCCGCGCCGTAAGCGGCCTTGAGGGATGGATTTCATGCTTTGAAAAGGCTAAGCTCTCAGGGTCAATATTTGCAGGCGGCGTCAATGCTCCTGGCGAAATCAAAGGGAGCTCGTCTTTACAGAGAGCATACGAGATGGGAAAGAACGCTTAAAATATATATATACAAAAATGAGCTGTCGTATTAATCTCGACAGCTTTTTTTATGTTTTGAGCGTGCTTTTCGAAAAATGGTATAGCTTTCATTCGATAAACCTTGTGATAATTTATTATATTTCACTATGTATGCGCTTACATAACACCTCGAGTCTGATTTATACGGCGTGCGCGAGAGTAACGCCGAAAAGCGGCGCAAGCTCTTCACTTTGAGAAATACAAGTTTATCTATAGGAAAGCTTCGTTTCAGGAGATACCGAAGCAGGATTCGTATTGCTTCATTTCAGCGCATCACAGCATACTCCCGCGCGAGACTTATGCCGCCGCTATAGCTTTTTTGCTTGGCTTTTTTCTCGAAAAAAGCGAGAGAAACTTTATACTTTCTTTCCAGAAAAAAAGTAATCAAAGAAAGCTTAGTGTAATTCGCTTCGCAAAGATCTGCCGCAACTTGACTGCAAATATGCAGACAAACTGCTTTCGTATGCTTGTTGAAATGAAGCATGCTTCAACATCTGTTTAAAAGGCTGTCAAAATGAGACGTTTGCTCAG
>CATKFO010000023.1 GCA_949747515.1 uncultured Eubacteriales bacterium | reverse complement strand
GCATGTTTGCGTTCAAAATGTGGCTTTGTTAAATTTGTGGCCTTAAGTTCAACATAGATGTTGGACGCATTGCTAAGGGTTCCAACATATGAGGCGCATAACACCTCGCGCCTGCTTTGTGCACGGCGGGAGCGAGAGAATCCGGCGTAGAGCGGCGCAAGAGCTTCAATTTGATAAGAGTAAGCATATCTGTAGGAAAGCTTCGTTTCAAGGATGCCGAAGCGGGATTAAACTACGCTTCATTTGAAGCCTACGGAAGCAAAATCCCGCGCGAGGCTTTTGCCGCCGCTTTAGCTTTTCACACTTCTTGCCTTCGGCATGAAGTTGTAAGCTTTTTTCCAGAAAAAAGCTTGTGCATAAATAGGCTCTACATCCCCAAATTTAATCTGCAAAGTTTTGTTGATGTGCGCACCATACAAGCGCTATTTGCGGCGCAAATGAAAAATATGATAATAATACTCAATAAATTAATTTTATTGTTGAATATTTTATCTGATTTTATCCGACTTTTTTCTTTTTTTTGTTTTTTAACTATGGACATTTATAAATACAAGTGGTATAATCGTCACATGATTATACCGCTTTGTTTTTGTCCAAAATCTGTTAGGTAAGTTATAAATTGAATATACAAACGAACGGAGCGGTCGTATCGATTTACTTTAAGAGTTTCTAATATTATTAGCGTCTATATTAAAATGAAAGAGGTGAAAAAAGTGAGAAACATAAAAGTTATAGTTAGCGTTTTCTTGTTAAGCGCCGCGCTCGCAGGATGCGCGAAGACCGACGCCACGGTAAATTCCGAGGATACCGCGGATAGCGCTGCTCCAGTATACGTAGGCGTAGGGAAAACAGAAAACATTCAGTCGGAGGCGATGGTTCCTGTTTTAATGTTTCATGATGTGAAAACATTTCCCGGCGGCGAATGGTCTATGTCGGCAAGTAATTTTCGGGACACGATGCTGTTTTTGTTGGAAAAAGGATATTCGCCCGTTTCTTTTGAAAAATTAGTAGACTATGTCGATGGAAAATCGGGATTGCCGGATAAGCCGGTTTGCATTACGCTTGACGACGGCTATTTCAGCAATTATAAAACGGTTCTCCCTATCGCTACCGAACTGAATATTCCTATAACCGTATTTATGACGTGCAAAACTGTAAGAGAGGAAGGCGTTATACCGGACGCCAACGAAAACAACCTCAGTAAGTTAAGCGCCGCCGAACTCAAAATTATGGAATCGTCTTCCCTTGTGCAGGTTGAGTCTCATACCTATGGACTACACGGTATGAACACAACCTACAGCGATGTGGAGAGAGAATACGCGCTTCCTCTTGTTACGGAAAGCGAAAGCGCTTTTAAAGATATTTTTGCAAAGGATTGCGCTTCGGCAGAGAAGGTCTTAGCCGACATAGGCTCCGGACACACCGTTCTGTCTTACCCAGGCGGAAGGTATCACGAATGGACTGAGGACGTTATTCGCGAAAGAGGCTACCGTGTCAGCGTAACTTCCGATTTCGGACATAAAAATTTGGTTGTCGCAGGCAAGCCCGAAACTCTTTTTATGTTGGGAAGAATGAACGTTAACGACGAGACCACGAAAGAAGAACTGCTGAGCTATTTGGAGAGAAAATAAACATATTGATTTCATATAATAAATGCTGAAAATTTAAAAGCGGACTGCGTACGGCTTTTGGAAACCATCGCGGTCCGCTCTGTTATTGTTTAAAAATAAGTGTAGTCGCGCCGCGGCTCCGCGGACTTATGAGAAAAAGAATCCCGCCGTCATATCGAGATAATTCTCTCCTGCGTAATTCGGATACGCTTTGCATACCTCGTCTTTGAAATTATCGGCGTTTTTGCATATAGAAGCGATTTTTTTCAAGTTTTCGAGATAAGAGATCTTTGTTTCGGCGTCTTTAAGATCTTCAGGCGTATAGTGAGAGGTAAGAATCAGATCGTAACCATTTTCAACGTAGCGCGTAAGCTCGGCGATCATTGCGTCCGCGTGCCCGGCGCCGGCGACGATCGAATGGCAGTCGTGTCCAAGCATATGCGTGTAAACCGCGTTGATTTCGGGAATTTCTATATCGAAAGCTTCAGAAGTTTGTTTTACGACAAAATCAATACTGCCTATAGTTATCGCTCCGTCTTTTAATATCTCGGTTGTTTCGTGAACCGAGCTGTCAAATACGTCTCCGAAAGTCGCCGCAAACTGCTTTATTAAGGCCCTTCCGCCGCCTTTTGAAGAATAGTCGATAGCGTTGACTGTAGAGTACTTTGGAGCTTTGGGAAGAAAGCTCGCTCCGGCTCCATGATATGAAATAAACACGCCTTCTACTTCAACGTCTTTTAAATATTCCGACAATTCCTTGACGTTGTCAAAAAAGCACGGCGACTCTATGACGACGACTTTGCCGTTCTTTTCAATAATGAAGACCTCGTCGTCGATAAAATCATTTGTCTTGTATGCATGCAGTTTTATGCTTCCGAAATCGTATACGTTCATTTCGCCTTTTTCCAGCTTAACGGTTGTAAATGAATTTTTGTTCATGTTGAAGTTCTCCATAATTATTTAGCTTCCGCGTTTTTTATATTTTAGCTTTGAAGCGGCCGTTCTTCTCAGCCCTTGCCCATATTATACTTAATCGTGTTTTTTCTGTAAAGTACGCACTTTTTTGTGCCGTAGTTACCGTAAAGTAACTATCGTTTGGTTACCGAATGGAAACTATTCCGTCGTAGCAGGCCTTTCAGCGTCTTAAAGGCGTAAGTGAAATTTAAAAAATTTTTTCACTGGACATAAAATATTGACTCTAGCTTAGACGTATGGTAAAATACGATCTAATGAAATGGAGGAGTCTGAGATGAAAGAACAAACTGTGGTTAAGGACTTGCCGGCTTGCCCTGTGGAAACGACTTTAATGCTGATCGGAGATAAATGGAAGGTTTTGATTTTGCGCGATCTGATTTCGGGGACTAAACGTTTCGGAGAGCTGAAAAATTCCATTGGCGGCGTATCCCAAAAGGTTCTTACCGCGCAGCTGCGCGATATGGAGAAAAGCGGGATTATCAATAGAAAGGTATACGCGGAAGTTCCGCCCAGGGTCGAATATTCGCTGACAGCTTTAGGCGCGAGCCTAAAACCTGTTCTCGACTCCATGGTTAATTGGGGCGAAGATTATAAGACACGGCGTAGTAAGAGCGCGGAATAATAACGTGTGTTTTATCTATCATAAGGCTACTATCAGAAAAAATTTGAAAATCATTAAAAAAATTCCGAAAAACTATTGCATTTATAAATAAACCGTGATATACTATCAACGTATGATATTGACTAATAGAAGGAGAGTGGGCAGTGCGGTCCACTCTCTTGTTTGTAAAAAGACGTTTAAACTGAAAGGATAGCGTATGAATCCCTACGGAAAAAAGAATATAGCCGGCTGCGTTTGGGAACTTTGCGAGCCTATCGCCGATGAACTTGGTTATCGT
Source organism: uncultured Eubacteriales bacterium (assembly GCA_949747515.1). Lineage (GTDB taxonomy): Bacteria > Bacillota > Clostridia > Oscillospirales > CAG-272 > RUG11130. The sequence continues at coordinate 8,481 of CATKFO010000023.1, read as the reverse complement.
TTATGGAACGTTGAATATGTGAGGGAAGGCGCGGATATGTACCTTCGAATCACTATCGATTCAGACGACGGTATCGATATCGACGACTGCGAAAAAATGACCAGAGCCGTAGATCCGGTAATAGACGAAGCCGATCCTATCGAGGGAGCGTATTTTCTCGAAGTGTCGTCTCCGGGAGTGGAACGCGTTCTGACCCTCGACGAGCACTTCGACCGCATGACGGGGGAAAACGTCGAAGTTAAATTGTATCGTCCGATAGACGGAAAAAAATCCGTTGTCGGAACTCTTAATGGGCGGGATGAAAAGGATATTCTTCTCGATGTTCAGGGAGAGACCGTACGTATTGAACGACGGGACGCTGCAAAGGTCGTGACGATATACGACTGGCAGTCTGATATGAAAAAAGATAAAAACTGAAAGGATCTTATAGAAATGAGTTCTGAACTGTTCGAAGCGCTGGAGCTTTTGGAAAAAACCAAGGGGATTCCCGTGGATTATATGCTGGAAAAGGTCGAAGCGGCTCTTGTTTCAGCGTATAAAAAAGAAGAGGGAAGCAGTTCCGTACGCGTGGCGATCAATAGAGACAAAAGGCAGATGAAACTGTATCGTATGCGCACCGTAGTAGAAAATGTGGAAGATCCCAAAAGCGAAATATCCGTCGAGGAAGCGAGAGGGATTTCACGCAGGTATGTTTTGGGTTCTGTTGTGGAAGACGAGGTCAAAACTAAAAACTTCGGACGTATCAGCGCTCAGACTGCGAAGCAGGTCATCGTGCAGGGTATTCGCGAAGCGGAGAAGAGCAACATAATCCGCGATTATGAAAAGAAACGCGAGGAGGTTATATCCGCTGTAGTCGTCAAGCGCGACGAGTCGAACGGAGACGTGGTGGTTGACACGGGAACGAGCAACGCGCTTCTGGCGCGAGGAGAACAGATTCCCGGCGAAGAGCTCTATGTCGGAGACCGTGTGAAGGTTTTCGTTACCGAGGTCGGCAAGGCGGACGAGAGAGGACCTCTCGTTACTCTGTCCCGTATTCATCCGGCTATGGTTAAGAGAATGTTCGAAGCTGAAATACCTGAAATAGCGGACGGTATCGTATTGGTTAAAGGAATTTCCCGCGAGGCAGGCTCCAGAACGAAGATAGCGGTTCTTTCAAGAGACGAGAACGTAGACGCGGTGGGAGCTTGTATAGGAAATCGAGGAATGCGCGTGGCCGATATTGTCGAAGAACTGCACGGAGAGAAAATCGACGTGATTCAGTATTCTGAAAATGCGGAAGCATATATCGCCGCGGCGCTGTCGCCGGCCACTGTGAAGGAAGTCGAGTTCGACGGAGAAAGAAGCGCGAAGGTGATCGTAGACGGCGACCAGCTTTCTCTCGCCATCGGTAAGGAAGGACAGAACGTTCGTCTGGCGGCTCGGCTTACCGGGTATAAAATCGATATTAAAGGAGTAAAGGCGTAAAAGCTTCAGCAGAAATGAAAAAAAGCACGCAAAAGCCGAAGCATGTTCCGGAGCGCAGGTGCACGGGATGCGGCGAGTCCTTTCCAAAAAAAAATCTCATACGCGTCGTCAGATCTCCGGAAGGAGAGGTTTCGATTGACTTTACCGGGCGTAAGAACGGACGCGGGGCTTACATATGCCCTAATACCGCATGCTTTAAAAAGGCGAAAAAATCCGGAAGAATAGCAAGGTCGCTTGAAACGGCCGTTTCGGAAGAAATGTACCGTATTCTTGAAGAGGAAGTAGCCGCCGCAGAAGCGGACTTGGATAAGATTTGACGAGCAGAAAGACGAACGTCGAAAAAAGAAAATGGATAATTTAAGCAATAATTCTAAAATGCTCTCTCTCGCGGGACTCTGCAGAAGGGCCGGAGGAATTGTTCCGGGGGCGGACGCTTCTGTTCGCGAGATGCGAGGAGCGAGAAAACCTCGTCTCGTCGTCCTCTCCCGGGACGTGTCGGACAGAACTGCTAAACAGATAAAGGATAAAGGACTGTTTTACGGAGTATCCGTGTTTGTCAGTCCTTATAGCGCCGACGAAACCGGGCGAGCCTTGGGAAGCCGATCTCCTATATCGGCTTTTGCAGCGACAGGAAAGGGCCCCGCCGTATCCCTGGAAAAAGCGGCGCGATCGGAATGCGTTCTGTGGGAGCTTAAGTCGGATGGTTCCGGGAATATTTCGGCTGAAAAATAAACTAAAATGAACTGAACTTATTATTACGACAAACTGAAAGGTACGGGTGACTTATGGCAAAAGCGACGCCTATGTTCAAGGTAAATCAAGTGGCAAAGGACTTCGGAATGAAAACGAAGGATGTTTGCGCTTATATGGAGAGCGCGGGACTGGGGGTGAAAAACGCCTCGTCTACCCTTACTCCGGATGAATTTAACGCGTTTTTTGATTTCATAACCTCCGGCAGCCAGATAAAAGATCTGGGGGGATATATGAACGGTAAGACTGTCATAAGAACTCCCGAGGAACAGGCTGCTAAGGCTGAAGCCGAAGCGAGGGCGAAGGCCGAGGCGGAGGCGAGAGCAAAAGCTGAAGCCGAAGCAAGAGCAAAGGCCGAGGCGGAGGCGAGAGCAAAAGCTGAAGCTGAAGCAAAGGTAAAAGCCGAAGCTGCGACAAAGCCTAAAATGGAGAACTCCTCTAATAAAACACACGCGTCAAAAGATACTGTAAACGCTGGTTCGGGTCATAGAGAAGGCCAGAGAAACGGAGATCGTTTCAGCTCAGGCCGCGACGGACAAAGAACTGGCTTTAGCGGATCTTCGGGAGCCGGTAATCGCGGCGGCCAAAGAAACGGAGACCGTTTCGGCTCTGGTGGCTCTAACGGAGGAAACCGCGACGGTCAGCGTCCCGGAGCTCCTTCCGGCGGGCAGAAATCAGGCGGTTTCGGCGGTCAAAACGGAGGCCGCGACGGACGCGGAAAGGATAAAAAGGGCGGCTACGGTCTTGACCGCGCTCCTATTAAGCCCCAACCGAAGCCGCAGGTGGAAAGCGGCGTTGAAAAGAAGAAAACTGGAAACGTCCGCGTGATCGACACGCGCACTTCTTCGGTAAATCTCTCTAAATACGACGAAAAGCTTGATAATTTTGTGACGGACGGACGAGACAGCGGCGGCGGAAAGCAGAAATTGAAAAAGCAGAACACTCGCGGTCCGTACGGCAGAAAGAATAACAGCGAACGTCAGGCGATGGAGAAACTCCACCGCGCGAATATAGAAAAAGCGAAGAAGATGCCGCTGAAGGTCATGATTCCGGATGAAATCACGGTTGGAGAGCTGGCTTCGCGTCTTAAGGTGACGGCGTCCGAGGTAATCAAGCGACTTATGATGATGGGCGTCGTGGCCACCGTCAATCAGGTAGTGGATTTCGATACGGCGTATCTTGTAGCGGATGAGCTTGGCGCTCAGGTAACCCGCGAGGTAAAGGTTACTATCGAAGAAAAGCTATTCGGCGAAGAGACGGAGGATAACGAGGCGGATATGATTCCGCGCGCTCCCGTAGTTTGCGTTATGGGACACGTCGACCACGGTAAGACATCGATACTCGACGCTATAAGAAACGCTCGCGTCACAGCCGGAGAAGCGGGAGGAATTACTCAGCATATCGGAGCTTACAGAGTAGATCTGGATGGACGCGAGATCACGTTCCTCGACACTCCCGGACACGAGGCGTTCACTGCGATGAGAGCTCGAGGCGCCAAGTCTACCGATATAGCGATTCTTGTGGTAGCGGCGGACGACGGCATTATGCCTCAGACTGTCGAGGCGATAAACCACGCCAAGAGCGCGGGTATCGACATCGTAGTCGCTATAAATAAAATGGATAAACCGAGCGCTAATCCGGAGCAGGTGAAGACGGAGCTTACCAAATACGACCTTGTCCCCGAAGAATGGGGCGGAGACGTTATGTGCGTTCCCGTTTCAGCTCTTACGAGAGAAGGCATAGACGACTTGCTTGAAAGCGTACTACTAGTGGCCGAGATGAAGGAGCTTAAGGCGAATCCGAACCGTCGCGCAAAGGGTATCGTTATCGAAGCGAAGCTGGATCGCGGGCGCGGTCCGGTAGCCACCGTTCTCGTTCAGAGCGGCACATTGAGAGGCGGAGACATCGTTATCGCCGGCACGTCGGTGGGACATGTCAGATTTATGCAGAACGACAGGGGAGAAAGCGTTTCCGAGGCCGGTCCTTCCGTGCCTGTTGAGATCACCGGCCTTTCCGAGGTTCCTATGGCCGGCGACGAATTCAACGCCGTTGAAGACGAAAGAATGGCCAGAGAGCTTGCGGGCCAGCGCCGCGAGAGGGCGAAGGAGGAGACCTTCAAGCAGAACGCCAAGGTTAACCTCGACGACCTGTTCTCTCAGATCACAGAGGGCGTCAAGGAGCTTTCCATCATTGTTAAAGCGGATGTGGGCGGTTCCGCCGAGGCGGTAAAGGCTTCTCTTGAGAAAATCTCAAACGAGGAGGTCAAGGTGCGCGTTATCCACAGCGCGGTCGGAGGAATTACGGAAAGCGACGTTATGCTGGCGGCGGCTTCCAACGCAATCATAGTCGGATTTAACGTTCGGCCCGATAAGGGAGCTCTTGATTCGGCTGAACGGCAGAAGGTCGATATCCGCACGTACCGCGTAATCTACGAATGTATCGAAGAGGTTACGGCGGCTATGAAGGGTATGCTTGCTCCTACGTTTAAGGAAGTACTGCTCGGTCATGTGGAAGTGCGCCAGGCCATCCGAGTTCCTAACGTCGGCATTATCGCGGGTTCATATGTACAGGACGGCAAAATCCAGAGAAACGCCCAGCTTCGTATCGTTCGCGACGGCATCGTTATTATGGAAGACAAAATATCGTCTCTCCGCCGTTTCAAGGACGACGTGCGCGAAGTAGCGGCCGGCTACGAATGTGGAGTAGGTCTTGAAAAATGTACGGACATCAAGGAAGGCGATATTCTCGAAGCGTTTATTATGGAAGAGGTAGTTAGATAAATTACCCCAAACACCCGGAATCTGCTTTTCAGTTGATTCCGGGAACGCTTTTATTCGAGCGATTTTAATGAGAACCAATAAGCATAAAAACTTATAAGGCGCATATATTTTATGCGGAACAAATTTTAAGAAGGAATAATATAAAATTATCGCCGTCGGGCGGCGAGAGGATAGGAAGAGAGACATGCCTTATATTGAGCTTAAAACAAACGGAAAAATTAACGACAGGGAAAACTTAAAAACCGCGTTTGGAAAAGAGATCGAACTGCTTTCCGGAAAAACCGAAAGATGGCTTATGGTTTCTCTTGAGGACGGATGCGACATGTATTTTGCCGGAAGAGAAGAAAAATGCGCTCTCGCCGTCGTCAGTCTGTTCGGAAAGGCTTCGGACGAAGATTACGATAGGCTTACCGCCGCTCTTTGCGATACGATTTCAACATCGCTTGAAATATCCCCCGACCGGGTTTACGTCAAGTATGAAGAAATTTCGCATTGGGGCTGGAACGGAGCCAACTTCTGAGATAACTTGCGCAAAAAAATTTTGCGGAATAAATTATGAGCGAGGATTTTTTACTATGAACAAATTTTCAGAAATTTCTCCGTATGAAATGAGCGGAAATCCCATTTCTGCTATAGGCAAGGAATGGATGCTTGTGACGGCCGCGTCGGAGAACGGAGCGGATTTCGGCAAAGATTATAATACTATGACGGCAAGCTGGGGAGGGGTAGGCGTTCTCTGGGGAAAACCCGTGGCGTTTGTTTTTATTCGTCCGGAGAGGCATACGTTTTCCTTTACAGAAAAGGGAGATTTGATGACTCTGTCGTTTTTCAGCGAGGAATATAAAGGCGCTCTCGCCGTTTGCGGCAAAAAAAGCGGGCGCGATACGGATAAGGCTGCCGAATGCTCGCTTACTCCGAGATTTATCGAAGACTCGCGCGGGCGTTACGCTTACTTTGACGAGGCGTCTCGGGTATTACTGTGCAGAAAATTGTACTCCGCGGATATAGAAGAAAACCGATTTATTGACCTGGATTGTTTGGAAAGCTATAAAAACGGCGGATTTCATAAGATGTATATATGCGAAATAACAAAGGTTATGGACAGATAAAAGTCGTATTTAGCGAATATTGTTCACATAAAAATCTCTCAAATCTCAAAAAGAGCGATTTTTGTATCCAATAATATTATATAATGTTTAAATTTATATTAAGCTCCATAAAACGTATTGATTTTTTTAGAGATTTAGAGTATAGTAATAACGCAGGGTGTCGGTAGAGAGAACGACAACCTGTTGGCAGTTTCATGCCAGAGAGTTACCTTTATATAGAGAATGAGAGCAACGAAAAAGACGTTGTACATTATTGTTCGTCGTCTTTTTCGTTTGCATTTCGGGGGTACGGTTAACATATATGTTTGTCAAGTAATAGTGCACAAAATAAATTGTATAAATTTGTCGAAAATGCATAAAGAATTTTGTTATGCCTTTGTTTTATACAGCCTATTTGCCGCAAATTATCTTCGTTGCCGTATTTTATTATACATATAACTATAATTTTTTTGAAAAAGCTGTTGCAAAATCTCAGCAAATATGATATGCTATGTATGGAAGAAGCAATCGGCTCTGTTAGACTCTTTAATATGTATATATATTATACTGTGAGTTCTTAATAAAATCGTAATGCTTCTATTCCGCCTATATTTATGACTTAGCGGGCTTGCAAATTTTATCGATCAGCATCAGGCCGGACAATATAATAGCGTTTACGGCGATGTGAGTTGTTATTGATTTGTATTTGTACGCGGCGCGCGTCTTTTTAGAAGGTTTTTCCTTGCGGATGTATCGAGGATAAAACCTTTTTCAAGCTCTGGTGTCCTTCGTCAGGCTTTCTAAAAGAAACAGACTGCCTGCGGGCTAAACTTCATGTATTTTTCCGACGGCTCTCAAATACATACGTCGGTATAAATAAGAAAGGATAAAACTATGAAAAAAGCATTAGCAATGCTGCTAACGGCAATGATGGTAATTTCACTCGTAGCGTTACCGTCGTTTGCAGCCAGCGCAAACCCTTCAGGTAAGTGCTCAATAACAGCTACGATAAAAAAAGCCGATTCAAAGGACGTTGTAAAAGACGGCGTTATAGGCGAAAACGAATACGTTGAGATCGCGATTAACCGTGATCCCCAAAAAACTGATTGTACATTTTCTTGGGATGGCGGTAATCTGGATCAATGCGAAGAATTTCTGAAAGACGTTCACTTCTATCTCTCTTGGGACGAGACCAACGGCCTTAATATTGCCGTAAAAGCAAAACTTCTCGAGACTCCTGTGAATAAGGGCGTTATAACTAATCAGGAAAAGCCTGAAGACGCTTTCCTTTGTCAGTTCGGAACCATGATCAGTCTTTGGGAAAAAACCGGGGAAAAAGACGGTAGGAATACGTACGCGCAGCCGGGTTATCTCTACCGGGGTCTCTCAATAAATACTGAAACTAACGATCTTCTGTACGGACATTATGGTAACCAGCATGGATTTACCGGCGAACTGAAGCAGACCGCGGGTAAGGATTATGCTGTAAAAGTTGACGGCGATGTTGTAACCTATGAGATTTCTTTCCCCTTGGTATCCGTTTTGAAAGGCGATAATTTAGTTGACGGAAAGCCCAAGGACGGGGCCGAACTTTTCTTTGATATAACCGCTACCGGCGGCAGCCAAGGCGATGGATGGAGCGACAGAAAAACATACGCCGTATCTACTGGCGACGCAGGTTTCTTCTGTAGCTTTACAGACGGAGTTTCCGATCACGCTAAAGCTACGTTCTCCGACGACTCTGTAAAAGCTCCTCCGAGCGACACGTCTAAGGTAGAGCCCGCTATCAAGGCGTTTGAGGAAAAGTACGTTTGCGCCGAGCACAGTTGGGTTCACTGCCAGTTTATTAACGGAGCTTCTCTGACTGAAGAATCTCTCTGCGCACTCATTAAATCTGGTCTGGGCCTTGGAGACGGATATAAAGTGACCGCAAACGCTGAAGAATTCGCGGCTCTTAAAGAAGATTTTGGAGGCCAGGGAGACGGAGAAAGCGCGAGCAAAGACGTTACATTTACCGTCGAGGCTCTTAATAACTCCCCAGCGTTCAAACGCGAGATGAAACTGCACGTTCGTCCTATGAAGAAACTGGACGCTACGGAGATTTCATACATTGATTGCCCCGCCGCTAATACGGAAATCACTAATCCCTTCAAGGACGTTAAGAAAAACCAGTGGTTCTACGACGCCGTTATGTCCACATATGATGCAGGCTTGATGGAGGGAATTGAAAAAGACGTATTTTCTCCGGACGGAGATCTTACGAGAGCGCAGATGGTAATGATTCTCTCCCGTATGTCCGGAGACGACGTTACCGGCATGAAGACCGAGGCGACCAAGTATCCAGACGTTGGGCAGAACGCATGGTACGCCGACGCTATCGGCTGGGCTACTAAGAACGG
>CATKFO010000022.1 GCA_949747515.1 uncultured Eubacteriales bacterium | reverse complement strand
TAGGACTGTACGATACTATGGAAGACCTTTTCGTTAATTTTATAGGCGCGTCGGTATTCAGCATAATCGGCTACTTTTACATAAAAAAAAGAGGACGCGGAAGATTCGCAAGTCGTTTTATTCCCGTCGTTGATAATTATGATAAAGACAAAAACGGAGGAAATATTATGTTAAAAAATCCTAAAGAAATCATCGCCGCTCTGGAGAAATTATCTTCGGAACCTAACGCTAAGCTTAAAAAGTTATTGGACGAATCGACAGACGACGCGGCCGCTTCCAAAGGACGTATCAGCAGACGACTTTACAAAATAGGCGACAGCATAGCTCTTGCCGCCGTTAATTCCACCGATAAGCAGGTCACCGGAGTAATGGAAGTCGCTCCCGCAATTGAGGAATGGAGCAGATACTGCATATATAATCCCGCCGAGGCCGTAGCGGGACTTGGAGATTCAGGCTCCGAAATGTGCGCGGTTCTAGAAAGCGCCGACGACTGCCGGGTATTTTACGCCGCAATATTTGTAAAACCGAGTTTCGCGGCGCCTTTAGGCTTTGAAGGCTCCGACGTGCCGATAATGGATTTTATTCACCTTGGAAACGGCGTCTTCACGATATACGGCGAAGGAGAATTCATTATTTACGCCGCAGTTACAAAAACGTCCTTCAATATAGACGGGCAGGATGTTCCCGCTAAGCCTTGCGGAGACTGTCTCTATAAAGTTACGATTACCGGAAGCGGAGATCATAAGCTTGTTCTGTAATCCTTGGATATAATATAATAATATAAATAATTCGCGCTAAAAAACAGTTTAAAAAATGACGGCGCAGCTTTAGCCGAGGCGCGATAACGAAGTATTTATTAAGCGGTGGAAAGACAATATTTCCACCGCTTATGTATTATTAAATTTAAAATGAAAGGGAAAATATTTTCACTGTCAAATGGTATTTGCATCCCAAAGTAAAATGGTTTTAATATTATTGTTTATTTCATTCTCACTAATTCCTTTTAGTATTAAAGGCAAAATTACTTCACGACTTTCTCTTGTATGTGGCAGCGAAGCTGCAAGTGCGCTCGCTTTTTCAGCTTTACCACAATTCAAATATAAGAAGCAAAGCGCGGCACGAGCAGTAGCTTTTTGCTTTTCATTTATAGACAGCTGCAAACCTTTTTCCATAAGCTCGATTGCATCCTCGGATTTTCCCTGCAATGCCAACACACCTCCAAGCCCCAGTATCATACCGGGATTATTTGGGTAACTTAGCAAGGCGTTTCGATAAACTTTTTCAGCAGATTCATAATCGCCATTTTTTTGAAATTCATTTGCTGTTTTATGAATATTATACCGCGTTTGTTCTGAACGTATAATATCCATTCCAATAAGCGAGTCTATACTCGTTTCGAGTATATTCGCCAAGGCAGGCAAAAAGGTGATATCCGGATAACTCTCGCCTCGCTCCCATTTTGAAACACTATGTGGTGTGATGCTGAGAAATTCGGCAATGTCTTCTTGCGTTAATTTTTTGTGATACGAAATTTTTTTAAATTCTCGGATAAATACAACAAAGTAAATCCACCTTTTAATTGAACTAATTTGATTATAGCTACATATAAATCAATTATCAATGACGCATTCGTTGAAATTAATTCAACCTCACAAAATGCGCATAATCTCCCACACGACATTTTTTGGGATACAGTCTTAAAGCGTAATAGTGGGTTATATACTTTCGGAAAGCAAAATATAGCAAAGAACGAGGCTGAGTCAAAAAACTCAACCTCGTTTTTAATCTTCGTTACGGCGTCTAATCATTAGCTTCTACCCTGTAAAAAATTCGACGAATAAATATTACGCATTAAACTTCCGCTAATATATCCATCAAGGACGCCTTTTTATGTAATTTTTAATATATCAAACGTTTACTTGCATTATTCAGACGTCGAAGATATATATAAAATTTTCTCAATCTGTTGACTTTTCATAAATTTCTGATATAATAAGCAATAATAGCAATGACGAGAAAGAGTAAGCAAATAACCTTTTCAGAGAATCCCATCATCTTAGGATGCGCTGCGAATGGGTAAAGCGGATTTTTGCCGAACATGATCTCCGAGCTGCGTATCGAGCCCTTGGGTTAGGCTACGCCGGGATCGCCCGTAATAGCGATAGAGTTTCGATAGATCATTTCCTATCCGAACTTGATAAGGCTTGTTGTCGTGAGAAACAAGCGAATTAGGGTGGTAACACGTGAGTTTTCGCTCTCGTCCCTTATACTATGGTATGGGGGTGAGAGCGTTTTTTACTTATTTATCTAAGCGGCGATAAGTGTTATCAACTATAAGAAATGAGGTATGAATTATGGAAAATATTATAGTAGGGGGAGCATGGCCATATGCAAACGGTCCTCTCCATATAGGGCATCTTGCGGCTCTTCTTCCTGGAGATATTCTGGCCCGGTATTACAGAGCAAAAGGAAACCGCGTGTTTTACGTATCAGGAAGCGACTGTCATGGCACGCCGATTACTATCAGAGCAAAACAAGAAAATTCGACGCCGGAAGCGATCAGCGAACGTTATCATAAAGAATTCTGCGATGTGTTTGAAAAACTCGGTTTTTCATACGATCTTTATACTAAAACATCAGATCCAAGGCATAAAGAATTCGTTTCAGAATTTCACAAAAAGCTATATAGAAGCGACTATATCGAAGAAAGAACAGTAAAGCAGGCTTTTTGTCCTAAGTGTAAGAAAGTATTAACAGATAGATTGGTAATAGGGGCTTGTCCTACGTGCGGGTCTGCAACCCGCGGAGATCAATGCGACGTCTGCGGCGAGGTATTGGATGCAGATACGGTCGTAAACGCCAAATGCTCAGATTGCGGCGAAGGGTTGATCTTTAGGGAAACTACGCAGCTATTCATTCAATTATCAAAACTTAAAACTCAATTGCGCGAATTTTTTGACTTGCACCCTTATTGGAGAAAGAACGCTATCTCATTCACTAAACGCTATATTGACGAGGGACTTCGCGATCGCTCCATAACGCGCGATCTTGATTGGGGAATCGACGTTCCTAAGGACGGTTATGAAAATAAAAAAATCTATATATGGGCGGAAAACGTATTAGGATATCTTTCAGCCTCGGCAACTCTTTGTAAAAAAAGAGGTATTGACTTCAAGGAAGTATACGGAAAAGAAAGTAAAAGCCGACATTACTATGTTCACGGCAAGGATAATATACCTTTCCACACGATTATCTTACCCGCGCTTTTATTAGCCCATGGAGGAGGGCTCCGTTTGCCCGACGATATCATATCAAGCGAATATATTACTCTTGAAGGTAAAAAAATTTCCACGAGTCAGAATTGGGCCGTTTGGGCTAAGGAGCTAGCCGAAAAATACGACCCTGATTCAATAAGATACTTTTTTATTGCGAACGGCCCGGAGAAGCGAGACACGGATTTTTCATGGCGGGAATTCAAAAAACAGAATAATTCAGAACTTGTAGGCGCGTGGGGAAATTTTGTTAACCGAACCCTTACTTTTGCCGTTAAGTATCTCGACCGTGAAATTTCGCATGTCGTCGTAGATTTAAACGTCAAAAGGCGAGTGTCTAAGCTCTATACTTCGGTAGGCGCAAAAATAGAGAGAGGAGCTTTTCGTGAAGCCCTTGAAGAAATATTTCAAATTGTTCGATTCGGAAACGCCTATTATGATTCCAATCAACCTTGGATAACAAGAGTAAGCGACTTGAATAAGTGCAGAAATACAATCGGAAATTGCTCTTATTTAATCGCTAATATCGCAGTCCTGCTTCAACCATTTTTGCCGTTCTCATCAGCAAAGGTAGCTGAATGGCTTGGAATTACGCTAAAATGGAAGGAACAAGAGGTAACCGCCGAACGTATCGCTCATGATATATCAATACTTTTTTCTAAAATACAATAATCGTTTAGATATAATTACGGCGTCATGGTTTTAACACCCTGACGCCTCGGCGCTAACTGTAAATCATATCCATATTTACAACTTCTATTTGTTTATTGAATGGTAAATAAAATGCCGAAAGGCACGCCGATATCATAAATATGTCGCGCAGTTTCATGAGGTCGTACAGTATGTAGGTTGGTCTTTGAAAAACAAGAAGACATATAGTCAAATTTCAATTTCAATCATGCAATATACATTTCCGCGTCGATAGCTCAAACAAAGTCAAACGAATGATCTCCCACATACAAACATTCGTCTGTCGAGCAATCAAGCTCTTTGGCTTACATTTCAAAAATTCGTTTGTCTGACTTTTCAATTCCAACGTTTTCCGATATAATAATTGACCAAAAATCCAGTTAGTTTTTACTCTTTCAAATAATCAATTAAATCAGACGTGTAATTTGATACTATACTTAATTTATATGATCTCTGTAAATACGCGAGCAGTTCGTATACTTCAGGATATATTTTTTTACTGTTGAATATATCTCGGCTATCTTTGAATCTTTTTTTCTGTATTTCGCTTAATTCAAAGCGTCGATTCAACGCTTCTATCGATTTTTCAAAGACGCCCTCGCTTATATTAACGTCAATAAGATTAATCTTTGAAGAATTGTATTTTTTCGCTCGAGAATACATTGTTTCAGAACATCCGCATTTACCGATATTATAAAAGCGCATGATAGTTATTTAAAATCGATTATCATACGCTTTTATAATTGTAATTTATTTTGAGACCTCTCGGCTGCTAAATTCAGCCCTTGATTTTATGAGCTGTAATTATCGTATAACTATGCGCGTTTACCGTGATCCTGTAATCGCCTACAGTCGCATACCAATTCTTTCCCTTTCTTTCAATATATGCGTTTTGATCAAGAATTCTTTCTCCGCACCATTTAACAACATCTTCAACATCGATCTGCAGATTTTTTTTTATTCGTTCAGATCCCATTTCGGTCGTATGAAGTCGATCTATATTTTTAGTTAAGCAGTTCATTTTTTAAAAGAGCTCTCAAATCGTAGCCTTGTGGAATATCTTTTTCCCTTTTTTTATCTTAGCTCCGTCTTTCAGCATATCTTCGGTTATTTTTGCGTTAAAGTCGGTTACTTTATCGCCGTTTATGCTGATTCCTCCCTGCTGGACGAGGCGTCTTGCCTCTCCCTTACTGGGCGCGAGGCCGCATACGAGAAGCAAATCAATTATTCCTATGCCGCCATCGATAAGCTGATCTTTTGAAATAACGGTAGACGGCATATTTTCATCGTCTCCGCCGCCGGTAAAGAGAGCCCGAGCAGTGTCTCTCGCGCGGGAAGCCTCATCTTCACCATGGACAAGGGCTGTAAGTTCAAACGCAAGCAGTTCCTTCTTTTCATTTATACGGCTATCGTCCCATTTTTCAATCTCCTCGATTTCTTCAATAGGAATAAACGTGAGCATTCGTATGCATTTCATTACGTCCGCGTCGCTAACGTTTCTCCAATACTGATAAAACTCAAAAGGAGAAGTTTTATTCGGGTCAAGCCAAACTGCGTTTCCAGCCGTCTTGCCCATTTTTTTACCCTGAGAGTCAGTAAGCAGGGTAATCGTCATAGCGTGAGCGTCTTCTCCCAGCTTTTTGCGGATAAGCTCCGTGCCTCCAAGCATATTTGACCACTGATCGTCTCCGCCAAACTGCATATTGCATCCATAGTTTTTGAACAGATGATAAAAGTCGTACGACTGCATGATCATATAGTTGAATTCAAAAAAGCTCAGACCTTTTTCCATTCTCTGCTTGTAACACTCGGCGCGAAGCATGTTGTTCACTGAAAAGCAAGCGCCTACCTCGCGAAGCATATCCACATAATTAAGGTCAAGAAGCCAATCCGCGTTATTGACCATGGTCGCTTTGCCTTCTCCAAACTCAATAAACCGTTCCATCTGACGTCTGAAGCATTCGGCGTTGCGATCTATATCTTCTCTCGTCAACATTTTTCTCATATCCGTCCGTCCAGTCGGATCGCCGATCATCGTAGTGCCTCCGCCGATGAGAGCTATGGGACGGTTACCCGCCATTTGAAGTCTCTTCATCAATGTCAAAGCCATAAAGTGACCCGCGGTAAGGCTGTCCGCAGTACAGTCGAAGCCAATATAGAACACCGCTCCGCCGTTATTGATAAGATCGCGAATTTCAGGTTCGTTCGTCACCTGAGCAATCAATCCTCGCGCTACAAGTTCCTCGTAAATTTTCATCGTTTATTTCCTTTCCAACATATATTTCTTCTTTATTCAAGCTGTAAGAGAAAAACAAAAACCCCTGCGAAAACGCAGGGGGCGACAGAATCGCGGTACCACCTCTGGTTTGGATTCGTCTCACGAAGAATCCCTCTCGGCGTGTTTTGTCGTCAACAATAAAACGCCCGCGCTATATCGGGCGCGCCCGTTTTTTCCTACGCCGATTCCCAATTATTACGCAATTCTTCGGGACGGTTCGAAAAAACAGCTCCGGAATGTATTCGGAGAGAACGCCCGCGTACTCGCACCTTCCGTACGCTCTCTGTAGATAGCGTTCAAGCCTACTATTTCCTTCACAGCTTTTATTATGCAACTGCTTTTTATTCTTTTCGATAATTATACCAATTTTCCATTTCTGTGTCAATAGCTATTTCGTCTTAATTTTCCCGTCGGAAACAGTTATAACTATATCTCCTTCAACATCCGTACGGTAATACTTTATTTTTTCTCTCGTCAGCTTATCAAGAATCGTCTGTTTCGGATGACCGTATTTATTGTCCGCTCCGCATGAAATCACGGCGTATTCCGGGGAAACGGCGGTAAGAAATTGATCAGTGGTAGAAGTATCCGAACCGTGATGTCCCACCTTTAAAATATCGCAGTCGAGAAACGCGCCGTATACGTCGGTAATATCTTTCTCCGCAGAAGATTCCGCGTCTCCAGTATACAAAATTGAAACTCCGTCCACATCCGCCCTCATTACTATACTGTCGTTGTTTTTATCTCCATAATCTTTGTCCGGAGACAGAGCCGTCAGCTTTATATCTCCAAAAGAATAAGTTTCTCCGACCTTTGATTCAGTCGCCTTCACGTCTCTGTCGATCATTGCGTCGAGCGCTCTTGAAAAAAAGGCGGCTTCGGTACTGTAAGAGGTCATAATAACCTCAGAAACATCAAGCGACGAGATCAGATCGGCCGCGCCGCCCATATGATCTTCATGAGCATGGCTTATAACTAAACAGTCCACTTTATCCGTATATTTTTTTATGTACGACGTCAGCCTGTCTCCGCCGCTCGCCGGCCCAGCGTCAATTACCACGGCCGCTTCGTCGGTAAGTATTAAAGAAGCGTCTCCCTGCCCTACGTCGATAAAATGAATGGAAACGTCCGCGTTCTTTCTGAGCTGTTCTTTATAGAGTCTCGAGCCGACCGCAAATATGAGCGCCGCCAATAATATCGCCGACGCCTGAATTACGCGACGTTTTCCGTAAATATTTCGTCTTCCCTTCATTTTTATTCCTCCTCGTTTATCGGCGTTATCGCTTAATTAACTATATTTGAAATACTTAATTGGGAATACTATTTTGCAGTCTGCGATTCTTATCTCCGCAATAGCTCCGACGCTAAATCCTTACGATCCAAGCCTGATTTTATCGCATATATAAAACGCCGGTATCGATAAAAAGTACCACATAACAAAGTACGCGAGGCACACCTGTCCCATAATATTAAATTTAAAAGAAGAATAGTCCCATACATGCTGACGCATGCCTATGTTCACAACGCAGCCTATAATAAATTCTACCGCGGTTATGGTAGCCGCTCCCGCAAGCCACTTAAGAGGAGCCGGGGATCCTGAAAGCAGACCGCTCCACATATACGTCAGCATTAGGCATATTCCTCCGGCGAGAGTCATGCTGGGATGCGTATAGCCTCTCCAAATTATTTCAAGAAAAGTATATATTACCGCACCGGCGGCAAAAGAAATTCCATATCCAAGCAATTTCAAATCCCCTTTGCGAATCAATACGACGCTCGCGCCGTTATAATTTATTTTCTCTCACAAAGGGAATATTTATTCGTTTAAGACATGATTAGCGGTATTCTTTTTCCCCGCGCTAAACTCCGTCTCTGGACTTTCAAAAAGCTCCGATAAGACGGAGCTTTTGTATATTTTAATTTTTAGAATACGGGTCTATCCATTCAAAATTCAGGAGACGTTCAAGATCGCTTATAATTTTTTCTACCCAGTCCGGATAAACGTAGAAGTCTCCTTCTCCGTCTATAGTGATAAGCGCCTTACCGGTAGTATATCTATAGAAGCTGTACTCGTGAGACGATCCGTCGGTAAGCGATACAACGACGGTAAGCATATGCGCTCCTCCGTCCTCCTTTAGTTTTTCTATATCCTCTGCGCTAAGTCCAGACGAGCCCTGCGTTTTTACAGTTAACAAGGTAACATAGAATTTTTTGAAAAGATAAGAGCTGTCGTCGTCAAGATAGAAACCCTCTCCGTTTGTAATCTCAACCATTGCCGAGCCGTCCGCAGCGACGCTGTGAGAAAGATAGAAGGTTTCGCTCTTATCTCCGTATTCAAGAGACACAGATTTTACGGTTCCAATCGCAAACTGTATCGAGTTTTCGCTTACCCAATAATCGAGTTCTTTTTCAAGCCACTGAAGAGAACTGGCCTCGCAGCGGACAATCACAGAGAAATTACTGACGCTTGACATAGCGTAATAGTATCCGTCTTCCGTCTTGGAAGAAAACATAAAGAAATACATTGTGTCGTTATGTGAAAATCCAACGGAATAATACGGATCGTCAAGACCGTACTCCGCGTATTTATCTTCGTCGGTATCGATATCTCCCACATAAACCGCCTCTGTCCCGGTAAGAGTGACAAGAGACGCTATTACGGTGTTATATACTGTATCGTTGGATTTTTCAACAATGGGATATTCAATATGAGTTTCAACGGTGGCGTTGGGATTTGTAAACTCTTCTTTATCAGATTGAACTATCGTCAGAAACTGCTCTCCGTCCCTCAGTATAGTGAATTTATCGGCCGTGTAGTAATCCTTTTCACTGATTCCGGTGCAAAGAACCGGATTTACGTACGTCGTAACAGGAGCAAGAATACTTGTTTCTAAAATGGCGCTCATAACGTATATACTGTTTTCACGATCCATATAACGGCAGTAAAATCCGTTTCCGGAAAGAAGCTTATCTCCCACTTCGACCCGATAGGTCTTTCCGTCTACGTCAGTGAGTATCCAGTACGCCTGAGGCTCGTCGAGTCCGTATGTTTCGAGCTCCTCCTCAGTCGCGTCTTCAGTCAAACACTGATACGCCGTGCTTATGCCTGAAGCCACTACAAGGGAAGCCACGCTCTGATCGGAAAGGAGTATGTCCTCATGTCCTTTTATTACAAAATTCGTCGCGCTCTCTTTTCCATCGTTTCCAACCGCCTTTTTCAGCGTATACTCTCCATGAGAATTATGCACCTCAATTGAAGAAATTCTTTCACGCTCCACTCTGTCGAAAACCAGAAAAGTCGAGTTCTGTGAAGTCTGAGAATCGGAAGAATTCATCATAGGGCGAACGGCTATAAAATATACGAGCGCCGAAGCGATAAGGAACGCCGCCAGAACCGACGCAATGATTATCTTTTTCTTCATGAATGTTTTCTCCTAACAATCGTTACCGTTCCGACGACTGCGATTATCACTGGAAAAATCAGCGTCATTTTTATAGTATAAGAGTTGGATTGAGCCGTCGTAACGGTCAGAGTCGTATCGTCGAAGGGCTTCAGCTCAATATCGGCGAGGATTCTTTCGCGTCCCGCGAATTTCCACACGGAGTATATCACGTCGCTATTTCCGAAAGCGTTGCTTATAAGATAGTTATTAGAAGCCAGCGACGGACTGGACGCCATAACGTATGAATAATAGTAGTCGTTGTCGATTATTCTCGTCTCATAAGACATTACGGCCACGTCGTACTTTCCGGACGAGCGGTACGCGGAATTATCGTCTTCGCTCTTTATCTCTTCTCCGTCCGTATTAAAAAGTCCGGAACCGGAATATGAGGAAAGCATGGAACCAACACGGCGCGTGCCTGCGTCGCTTTTGCTGTCCCAAAGTATATTTATGGGAGAAGCCTGCCTCAGCGCTGAAGCGGGAGGAGTGTCCATTTCAGTAATTTCCCTATAAAACGAACCGCCTAAAGTGTCGCTCGGCGTATACTCGGTCACAATTGAAAGACCGTCCGGAGTCATGGAATGATCGAGAGATTTGACATAAGCGTCCTCTCCGTACGAAATACCCCATTCCTCAAGAAATTCGTTAAGATTTCCGAGCCCAGAGCTTTTCTCCGGACTTTCAAAGACCAGCAGTCCTCCTAAATCGTCAAGAAACGCGTCGAGCTTGTCTACTTCGTTTGAGGATTTGTCTTCCGCCTCAATGCCGACAAAGTCGTAGATTGGATCGTAAATAACGATGATTCTTCCGTCTCTATCAATGGTTTCCTGCTTAAGATCGATATTTCTAACGTCAAACCCGTTGTCTTTAAATAAATTCGCCAACGCCTCCGCCCCGGTAAGATCCTCGCCGTGTCCCGTGGTAAAATAAACGATAGGCGCGTCGCTTCTCGTCAGCTGAAGAAGAGACGAAATCGTTCTGTATTCTCCGTTGTAGGCCCATCTTTTTCCCTCTTCATTATATGTAAAGAATGATTCCTTCGCGAGCACTACGGACTCGTCTCCGCTTGATATAACGACGGACGTAGGCTTTATCTCCGTATTTTTTGTACTGTAAAACTTCTCAAAGATTCCTTTTTCCTTAACCACGTCGTGGCAGTGAACGTGAACGTAGGAGCTTTCCGTCTCAAGCTGAAGCGCGGTCTGATACACGTATCGCATATCCGAGTCCGCTCTAAGACTGTCTTCATAAGAAGCAAAGTAAATATCGACGTCCGTTCTAAGATCCGATACAAACTCGCGTCCAGCGTCGCTTAGCGTAAATACTTTCTCTCCAGTCATATCCGCGTACCATCCGAAACGCGAAGCAAGAGCGCCGAATATCGCGTTAAACACAATTACAACGGCTATGAAGAAAACCGTTATAGCC
>CATKFO010000021.1 GCA_949747515.1 uncultured Eubacteriales bacterium | reverse complement strand
TGTTAAATGTGGGTCATAAATTTAACGTCGATGCTTGCGCATTGCTGAGACATCCTGCATATGCGTTACATAACAACTCGCGTCTGTTTTGCACGGCGGGAGCGAAAGAATCCGGTATAGAGCGGCGCAAACTCTTCAGTTTGAGATGCGTAAGCATATCTGTAGGAAAGCTTCGTTTCAAGGGATACCGAAGCGGGATTGAAGTAAGCTTCATCTGAAGCTCAAGATAACAAAAATCCCGCGGGAGACTTATGCCGCCGCTATAGCTTTTCACACTTCTTGCCTTCGGCATGAAGTTGTAAGCTTTTTTCCAGAAAAAAGCTTTAGGGGAATATATACTTTCTTTTGGGGACAAAAGAACGAACCCTTTCATGCCGTTGGCCTGAAAGGTCAAAGAAAGTCCTAGTATAATTCGCTTCGCAAAAAGCTGCCGCAGCTTGTGAACAAACCGCTTTCGTCAGCTTCTTGAAATGAAGTATGCTTCGACAGTTATAGGAGAAGCGGTCAAAATGGGGAGATCGCTCAGCTTGTGAAGTTGAGCGGGAGCCGTAAGGATTAAAAAAGAGTCGCGTTAGCGCGCTGATCCTAAGCGTTTCTAATTACTATTATATTCCCGAAAAAGAGATTTTCAATAGCAAAAAAATTTTTTATCTTCTCCGCTCCGTAAAAAAATTTCGAAGCTGGCGTGAAGCTTCCTCACCCTTTATTCCCGGAATAACCGTCGGCGTATGGTTAAGGCCTGCGTCCCGCAGATCAAACTTTCCTCCGTAGGCGCCGGCTTTAGGATCGGAAGCCCCATACACGACTCTCGGTATACGTGCGGACACTATCGCTCCGGCGCACATTACGCACGGCTCGAGCGTTACGAAAAGCTCGCACCCAGGCAACCGCCACCCTCCAAGAACGGAACAGGCGGACGCTATTGCCGCCGTTTCCGCATGATAAAGCGCGGATTTTACCGTTTCGCGTCCGTTAAAGTCCGCGGCGATAATATTGGACCCTCGTACTATCAGCGCGCCCACGGGAACTTCTCCTAATTCGGACGCAAGAGCGGCGAGCTCTAAAGCCGCGCTCATATAAAGCTCGTCGCGTTCAAGTATAAGCTCGATGGGAGACGACCCAAAGTCTACCGTAAGACGCGGCTTTTCACGGTTTCCCACGGCGGGAATTATCGGAGGCGTGATTTTTTGGTATTTTGCAACGATTTCTTCCGTTTTAGCGCGCCGCAGACGCGTTATATCTTCCGCATTAGTCATTATGTAACTTTTTTCCTCCGTATCGCCGCAGCGAAATAATCGACATAGCGCCGAAAATGAACGCCGACGCAAATTCCGCCGTCGCTCCGTATGCGGGAGATGCAATTTGCGCCGCGACCGTCTGAGCGAGGCAAACCGCTCCGTTATACATAACGTGGGCGGCGATAGATTGAATCGGGATAATAGTTTTCCTTCCGGAACGAACGGTAATTTTGCCGAAAAGAAGTCCGGCGAGGATAGCCGTGGGAATAGACGAGGGATTGTGCGCGGCTCCGAAAAGCAAGGCTTGTACGATAACTGCGTACGAGACGCTTTCGCGGGAAGCCGTATGCGGCATAAGAACGGACGTTAACATTCCCCTGAAAAATATTTCTTCCGACGTAGGATATAAGATCAAGGCGGCCATAACGTCGTAACCAGACAATGCGGATATCGACTCTGCGCCCGCAAAAACATACGCGCATCCGGACAAGACGGCGTCGAAAGCAAGAATCGCGGCTACGGAGGCGAGGATTTCAAATAAACGTATTTTCGGAAGATTAACGCCGTCCTGCGATCGATTGATCTTCTGAGTTCCGCGCGCTCGTTTGAATCTTGAAAATTTTCTCCATAATAAAATAAACGCAGCGTAAGCGATGGCAACGATTATATAGCTTATCGGCGAGGCGGGTAAACGCGGCTCTTTTTGAGCAAGAAAGTTCCCTAACCGACGGCATATCAAAAATAGCGCCGCGGCGGCGGTCGTGCGAAAAGCGGCCTTTGACGCCTCGTTTTTTCTATTATCCGGAGTTTTCAATCTGCGGCCTCCACTTGTAATTTCCCGCGATATATAGCTTTGCAAAGAAATACTAATCGTTTCTCGTAAACGTATTCTCGGCTATATACTCGTCGAGAACACGGGCCGCGGCCGCGCAAACCGCCGCGCAGGGACGTTTTTTATAATATTCCTCGTCTCTTGCTTGCGGAGTATATCCGTATTTCAAACCTGCAAGCATGTCTCTGCATATGATCGTTCCGAATTTTTCCTTTACTCTGCCCGCAAGCAGCCTTACTCTCTCGTAATGCTCTTTTTTTTCAGGAGGATTTCCGGGCTCCGTATAGCCGTACAAAATTCCAGCCGTCATAAGTATGCCGCTGACAGCCCCGCAAACTTCTCTCATAGCCCCCATCCCGGCGCCGAAGGATGACGCGATTTTAAGCGACTCTTCCTCAGAATATCCTGTAACGTCTGAAAATGCGGCGAATACGGACTGAGCGCAGTTATATCCGGAAAGAAATAACTCTGCCGCCCGCCTTTCATGCGCCGTAGCTCCGTTTTTATCATATATACTATCCAATTAAATTACCTTCTTTTAATCTATTTTATTTGAAAATTCAGCTCCAACCGCACAGGCTCTTTCCCGGCGTGTAAATCAGAATGGCTTGTTCCGTCGTACGTAAAACGCGCGTTCTGGTACGAATAAGCCGGACAATACCCCAAAAAGCTCTTTTATTTTAAACTTTATAATCTATTCCGCGTAAAAGTCTTCCCTTTCACACAGTTTTGTATTATAATTATACCGTATACATTTTATCACAAGCCGAGATTTTTTGCAATATATCTGGTTTTACGCGGCTCGCTTCCGCCTAAATAACATGTTTTTAAGAGGAAACTTATGAAAAGATTTACCGTTTCTCCCGGATCGATTCCCAGCGGATTCCGCGTCTGCGGACTAATCGAAGATTTTACAAGAATGCCCCGATCGGCGGCGGAAGCCGTAAGCTCTCCCGTAGCGGATCTTTCCAGATGCCCTACCGGCGGACGTATACGATTTCGAACGGACAGCGATATTCTCTCCGTTTCCGTAACTCTTGAATACGGCAACATGAACTCGGCGGCCGACGTGCTTGCGGACGGAATTCTTTGCGGAAAGATTTGCGCTCCGCGCGAAGACGACGCTGAGTTTTCCGGCGTAGTTACTTTGGCTAAGGCGGGCGTTTCTGAATGCGGCGTGAAAAAAATGCGGGACGTAACAGTATTTTTTCCGCGAACCGCTCCTGTAAAGTCGATTTCGCTGGCAGTGGAGGAAAGCTCTAATATAGAAGCCCCCGTTCCGTACAAAACGGAAGCCCCTATCGTATTTTACGGCTCGTCCATAACTATGGGAGCTATTTCCTCGTCTCCGTCCAGAGCTTATACCGCTCTTGTTGCGGAAAGACTCGGCGCGGATCATATAAACTTAGGTTTTGGAGGAAACGCAAAGGGCGAGGCGGCCATGGCCGAATACATAGCGTCTCTTAACATGTCGGCTTTCGTCATGGATTACGAACACAACGCGGACACAGTGGCTTATCTTAAAGAAACGCACGCGCCCTTCTTTCGCATAATAAGAAAAGCAAAACCAGAGCTTCCAATTATGATTATTACCCGCCCGGATACGGATAGGGAATTCTTCCGCTCATGTATGGGACGCAGAGCGGCTCTCGATACTTTTCACGAAGCCCTTGACGCGGGAGACCGTCATGTGGATTTTATCGACGGTTCCTTCCTTTGGGGCGATGAAGACAGAGCTCTGTGCACTGTGGACGGATGTCACCCTAACGATCTTGGCTTTTCCCGCATGGCCGACGTAGTCGCTCCTCGTTTAAAGAAGCTGATGGAGAGACGGGACGAGGATTTCTTTGGAGAAGGAATCGTCCCCGTTAAGGACGAATCCGGAAGATGGGTAGTCTGAAGCTCTTCAGAACGAATTTACAGATTGGCTTAATTTAGTTTTCGACAAGACGGAAAATTTGCTCTTGAACTTAACGTAGCCGAGTGGAATCTTTGAGCCTGTTTTACACGTGGAAAATAAGGCGACAAAATCCCCGTGGACCTATGCTTCGGCATGATTTTTAACGCTTCCTGCCTTTTAATAAAGTCGGCCGCTTATTTCCAGAAAAGACTGTGGAGAAAATTATATACTTTCTTTCGGGAAAGAACGAACCCTTTCAGGCCGTTGACCTAAAATGTCAAAGAAATAGTTCGCTTCGCAAAGATTCCCCGCGATTCGTGAACGAACCGCTCTCGGCAGCTTCTTTAAACGAAAAACGAAGTTTGTTTCAACGGCTTATATATAAAATGCGATCAAAATGATGACCTTGCTCTTCTGGGGAAGCGAGCGAAAGCAGAGCGGGGATCCAAAAGCGGCGAGTTATCGCGGCGGATTCGCGTTGCATAACACCTCGCGCCTGCTTTGTACGGCGGGAGCGATAGAATCCGGCGTAGAGCGGCGCAAGCTCTTCAGTTTGAGAAGCACGAGTATATCTGTAGGAAAGGCTCATTTCAAGGGATACCGAAGCGGGATTGAACTACGCTTCAAATTAAGCGTAAGGAAGCAAAATCCCGCGGAAAACTTATGCCGCCGCTATAGCTTTTCACACTTCTTGCCTTTGGCATGAAGTAGTAAGCCTTTTTCCAGAAAAAAGTTTGTAGGGGGAATTTATACTTTCTTTTTGTAAAGAAAGTAAACAAAGAAAATCTTAGTAAAGCTCGCTTCGCAAAAAGTTGCCGCAGCTTGCGGGCAAGCTGCTTTCGTTAGTTGCCTGAAATGAAGTATGCTTCAACAGCTGCTTGAGAGCAGTCAAAATGAGGCTTTCGCTCAGCTTGTGGAATTGAGCGGGAGCCGCGCGGGGGTCCAAGTGCGTGGCGTTAGTTTTAACAGCGACCGCGCATGTTTCGTTCAAAATGCGGCTTTGTTAGATGCGTGGCATAAGTTTAAAGTCGAGGTTGACGCATTGATAAGGGTTCCAACATATGAGCCGAATAATACTCGCGTCTGTTTTGCACGGCGGAAGCGCGAGCTGCGCATCGGAGCGGCGCAAGCTATTCATTTTGAGAAGCGTAAGAATATCTGTAGGAAAGCTCTGCTTCAAGAGATACTGGAGCGGGATTGAATTGCACTTCATTTGAAGCTTAAGGAAGCAGGATCCCGCTCGCGACTCTTGCCGCCGCAACAGCTTTTCACACTTCTTGCCTTCGGCATGAAGTTGTAAGCTTTTTTCTGGAAAAAGGCTTGTGTGGAAAAATATTACCGTTCGCCCGACGAATAAAATTTTGACGGCGATATCGTGTTTTCAGCTTATTTTTTTAAATTAGAAAGGCATAATTATGAATATGAAAATTCAGATGCTTCCCGGCGAGGTTTGGTACGGTCCTTCGACTCATCATGGAGCTGCCAATCCTCACGACGCTTCGTCAGTATATCGCGTTAATATTGAAACCGGCGCTTCATGCAACCAGGACAATCCTCTGCTTTTGTCGTCGCTTGGAAGAATCGTGTGGGCTCCCAAAGGATTTGATCTCAATATAAAAGACGGCGTTATCGACGTTTCTTCAAAGTTCGGAGATATTGAATTTCTTGAAGGATATAAAAATCTTCGCGGAGCGTATCGCGAAGCATACCGCAGATTTTTAACGGCTTCCGACGTCCCCGCGTCGGACAGGCTTGGCGAGATCCCGCCGGAGGAGTTTTTCCGTATTCCTCAGTATAATACTTGGATCGAACTAATCTACGATCAGACGCAGGAAAACGTGCTCCGTTACGCTCATGGAATAGTCGACAACGGTATGCCAGCCGGAATCCTTATGATCGACGACGGATGGAACGATTATTACGGAGCCTTTCGTTTCTCCAAAGAAAAATTCCCCGACCCCGCCGCAATGTGCCGCGAGCTGCACGACATGGGCTTTAAGATTATGATGTGGATCTGTCCGTTTATATCGCCCGACAGCCCGGAATTCCGTTATCTTTCCGAACGCGGAATGCTTATATGCGACGACAATCCGAATCCCGGCGCTATTGAAGAGGTTGGAGTACCCACGGTAAAGCCTAAGGCCAAGCCCGCCGTAAGAGAATGGTGGAACGGATGGTCCGGAGTTCTCGATATGACAAATCCCGACGCCGTCGCTTGGCTTGAGGAACGACTTAACCTTTTAATTGAAAACTACGGGGTGGACGGCTTTAAGCTCGACGCCGGCGACGCAATATATTATCACGAGGGAGACGTTACAAATTCTTCAGTTACTCCTGCGGAACACGCCCGTCTTTGGAACCTGTTCGGGCTTAAATTTAAATATAACGAGTTCCGCGCCTGCTTCGGGTGCGCCGGACTACCGCTGGTGCAAAGACTTCACGACAAGGCCCACGACTGGGAAACCGGAGTAGGCGCTCTTGTTCCCGATACTCTCGTGCAAAGCCTTATGGGATACGCGTATACCTGTCCGGATATGATAGGCGGAGGAAGCTTTGTAGATTTTCTTCCCGGCTCTACTACGTTTGACGAAGAGCTGCTGCTCCGTTCATGCGCCGCTTCTGCCCTCATGCCTATGATGCAGTTCTCGCTTGCTCCATGGAGAGTACTCGACGCTGAAAAATACGAAATGATTTTGGGCTTCGCGCGTCTGCATGAAAGCTTCGCGGACACAATAGTTGATCTGGCGAAAAAGTCCGCGGCCGCCGGCGATCCTATAGTGCGTCATTTGGCCTATGTTTTCCCAGACGAAGGCTTCGAACGGGTTACCGACTGCTTTATGTTGGGAGACGACGTTCTTGTCGCTCCCGTATACAAAAAAGGAGAGACGACCAGAACGGTACGCCTCCCCGAAGGAAAGTGGAGATACGCGACAGGAAAGGTATACGAAGGAGGAAACTCCGTCGTCGTTGAAGCCCCGCTGAATATTCTGCCATACTTTGTACGAACTTAAGCCCCGCAAATAAATCAATCGCTGAAAACAGGGATAAATTATATAATTAAAAGATTGAACGGAGGCGCCCATGAAAAAAACGATATGCTTGTTGCTCGCAATACTTTTCGCCGTAACGGCCATACCGGTCGTATCCACAGCCTCAGCTCCCGTTTCCGGCACATGCGGAAAAAACGTCGTCTGGTCGCTTGAAGACGGAAAGCTTACGGTATCAGGGGACGGAGCTATGAGAAACTATCCGAGTCCGTCCGATACGCCTTGGTTCGAATATTCGGATTCAATATCTTCCGTAGTGATTTCGGACGGTATTACCGATATAGGTAAAAACGCGTTCGCATACTGCCGGATATCCGAGGTTAGCTTGCCGCCGTCCGTAACTTCGGTGAGAAACGGAGCGTTTTCCTTCTGCTACAAGCTTAAATCTTTCAAAGCGGCTGGACTTACCGATCTCGGAGAAAGAGTCTTCGACAGCTGTTACAATCTCAGCTCGGTTTCGCTTCCTAACGCGTTGCAGTCTATAGGCGACTACTGCTTTGTCGGCTGTACGTCTTTAAAACGGCTTACTTTCCCGAGAGAGCTTGAAAAAATAGGTTCCTATGCTTTTTTAAACTGTATAACGCTGTCGTCCGTCGTGTTGTACGCCTCCGTAACTGAAATAGGAAAAGGCGCTTTTATGTCTTGCTATAATCTAAAGGACGCGCATATTCCCGACGGAGTTACTGAAATCGCGGATTATGTTTTTCTTGACTGCAGATCTCTTACGGACGCGTTTCTCGGACGCAACGTCGCGCGCGTTGGAAAAGACGCGTTTCTCTGGTGCGAGTCTCTAAATCGGATTACCTTGCCTTCGACTGTATCGTACATAGAGGATTACGCCGTAGGATACTACTACTTCGACGGAAAATATGTTAAGTACGACGATTTTACTTTAATAGCTTCTCCCGGATACTGTGAAAGGTATGCTTCGAGGATGGGTATAAAGATCGCGCTTAATATTCTTTCTCACGAATGCGACAGTCTTTGTCTCTTCTGCGGCGGTTGTAAAAATAAAAGCTGCATTTACGTAAACTGCGCGGTTAAATGTTCCGGTCACAAGTTTCCTATGACGGGAGAGTGCGGAGAAAACGCGCGCTGGTCTCTTGATAAAAACGGTAATATGACGATTTCCGGTTCCGGCGATACTTACGATTATAAGTCTAAGGCTGCTCCGTGGTATCCGGCGCGCCGATCTATTAAAACCTTAACGGTGTCGGATGGGATTACGAAACTGGGGGAATATTCATTTGCCGACTGCCCTGCCTTGACTGCGGCTACTATGTCGGAATCCGTTCTGTCAGTCGGAGCGAAAGCGTTTTACGAGTGCTTTACGCTTAGCTCCGTTAAAGCCGACA
This sequence comes from uncultured Eubacteriales bacterium, assembly GCA_949747515.1. GTDB lineage: Bacteria > Bacillota > Clostridia > Oscillospirales > CAG-272 > RUG11130. Next base: position 1,902 of record CATKFO010000021.1, on the reverse strand, counting down.
AAACGGTTTCGGTCGGTCGTTTGGCATTCGCCCGCTGCGGTATGGAAAGCATAAGTCTTCCGTCTTGCCGCGATATTGGAAATTATGCTTTCATCGGCTGTTCGTCTCTATCGGACGCGTCGGTTCCTTCCCTCGTCTCGGCTGGAGACGGAGCGTTTGAAGACTGCGCCATGAATAAAATATCTCTTACTGAAAGCGCGACGTCCATAGGCGACCGCCCTTTCGGATTTGCTATGGGAACGGATCGGATACTTAGACCTATACAAGGCTTCTCCATATGCGGTCCGTTTACGGCTTACGAAGCGCGTAAATACGCTGAAGCGAACGATTTCACCTTTGTCAGAACGGACGATCATAAATGCGAATCCAAGTGTACTCTGTGCGGAGGCTGCCGCAGCTCTGAATGCGTTTATCCGGAATGCGCGGTAAAATGCGTCATGCGATGCGACGAGTGGGTCAATCCGTTTGCGGATGTAAAAGCCGGAGAGTGGTATTACGATAACGTGCGGTACGTATCCCTTGCGGGGCTGTTCGACGGAACCGCACCGGATACGTTCGAGCCGAACATAAAACTTAGCCGAGCCATGTTCGTTACAGTCCTTTATCGAGCGTCCGGTTCTCCGAGCGCGGATGGGACGTCGTCATTTGCCGACGTTAAAGCGGGAGCTTGGTATGCCGACGCGGTAGCGTGGGCGGAGAAAAACGGAGTTGTTAACGGCGTTACGCCGGAACGTTTCGCTCCGGACGACGGCGTTACGAGAGAGCAGATGGCGGCTATAATGTACCGCGTATCGGAATCTCAAGTTTCGTCTCAATCGGATCAGGACGGGAACGCCTCCGCTCTTTCCCAGTTTAAAGACGCTGGAGAAATATCAAGTTACGCGAGCGACGCTATGGAGTGGGCTGTGCGGATTGGATTGATAAATGGAAAGAGCGAAGATACGCTTGAGCCGCGATCAGGCGCGACAAGAGCGGAAGCGGCTACGATAATGAGAAGACGCGCCCTTTTGCTGGAGAAATAAGAAGAATGGATTGAATTGCCGCGCGCGGCTGTCAACCCCGCTTTCGTTTTAACGCCATGTTAACTCCCCTTCTTTGAATCCCTCCGGCTCCCGCGAAGCTTCACAAGCTGAGCGAACGCCTCATTTTGACTGCTTCTAATACAGCTGTTGAAACATACTTCATTCAGGCAACTGACGAAAGCAGTTTGCCCGCAAGCTGCGACAATTTTTTGCGAAGCGAACTACTCTTTAAGTTTCTTTGCTTACTTTCTTTTAGAAAGAAAGTAATTCGTTTCTTTCATGAAAGAAAGTATAAATTAACCCCACAAGCTTTTTTCTGGAAAAAGCTTACTACTTCATGCCGAAGGCAAGAAGTGTGAAAAGCTATAGCGGCGGCAAAAGTCTCGCGCGGGATTTTTGTTTCCTTCAGCTTCATTTGAAGTATCCTTCAATCCCGCTTAGGTCTCCTTTGAAGCGAAGCTTTACTACAGATATGCTTACGCTTCTCAAACCGAAGAGCTTGCGCCGCGCTACGCCGGATTCTTATGCTCCCGCCGTGCAAAGCAGACGCGATGTGTTATGCGACTCATATGCCGGATGTCTCAGCAATGCGCCAGCATCGACGTTAAACTTATGCGCCACATCTAAGACCCGCATTTAACAACAAAGCCTCGTTTTGAACCCCATCATTCGCGTTTGCTATTTAAAACTAACGCCACACCCTTGGAACCCAATCCGGTTCCCGCTAAACTTCACAAGCTGAGCGATCTCCCCATTTTGACCGCTACGCAAACAGCTGTTGAAACATACTTCATTTCAACAAGCTGACGAAGGTTGCTTGCCTGCATATTTGCAGTCAAGCAGCGGCAACTTTTTGCGAAGCAAACTTTTCTCATGTTTT
>CATKFO010000020.1 GCA_949747515.1 uncultured Eubacteriales bacterium | reverse complement strand
TTGGCGCTGATGGGAGCGAACATAGGCGCCGCGGCGCCCGCCATAGGAATAGTTACTTTTGCTTTATCGGCCGCGGGAGTTTACGTAGGCGGAATTTTCGGAGAGAAGTATAAGTCTCCCGCAGAGATCGCGGGCGGATGCGTGCTGATATTTCTTGGAATTAAGGAGCTCGTAGAGCATTTGATCGCGTGATATCCTGGAATTTTTAAAATAAGGATAAATAAAAAATATTGTTTAAAGGATGGTTTTGAATATGAACTTTATAACGAGAAAATTTATTTCAGCCGGAGGACGAAAAAGCGATTTTGGTTCTTCCGTCCCCGCGCCCATGCTGCGCCGCAGCTTTTTCCTTGACCGCGTTCCGGATGGCGGAAGCCTGACTATTACGGGGCTTGGTTTTTATCGGCTTTTTATAAATGGGGAGGAAATAACCCGCGGACATTTGTCGCCGTATATTGCGAATCCGGATCATTTCGTATATTTTGACAAATACGACCTTGGCGGCCTTCTGAGAAAGGGTGAAAACGCAATCGGAATTCTGCTTGGCGCGGGTATACGCAACTGCCTTGGAGGCGTCGGCTGGGGATTTGCCGAAGCGAGATATCGTGGAGCGCCGACGACGGCAATGGTATTCGAAGCCGGAGGCGTTCGTTTTGAGGCGGACGAGTCGTTTAAATGGCGCGCTTCTCCAATTCTGTTCGACGATTTACGCGTCGGTGAAATATACGACGCCCGTATTGAAGACGAGCTCTTAGGAGACGGATGGGCTTCGCCCGGATACGACGACGGAGAATGGAGCCCGGCGACCGTTGAAGACGAGCCGAGGGGAGAGCAGCGTATATGCGAGGCTCCGCCGATAACGGAAAGGGGACGGCTGTCTCCCGTAAAGATATGGCGCGAGGACGACGCGTTTATATACGATTTCGGTCAGAACGGCGCGGGAAACGTTATTCTTCGAACCGAGGCTGAAGCGGGACGGAAAATAATCGTAGACTTTGCGGAAATATTGGTGGACGGACGCTTCTATAACGAAACGATCGCTTTCGGCGGAATCACCGATCTGCCTTATCACAGGCAAACTCTCGATTACACAGCAGGCGGAGGCACTAGAGAATATTCGCCTTCGTTTACTTATTACGGCTTCCGTTACGCTAGGGTGCGCGGCGTTACCGAGGCGGAAGCTACGCCGTCGCTCCTTACCTTCGTCCTCATGAGCAGCCAAATGAGAGAGAGAGGAAGTTTTATCTGCTCCGATAATGTTCTCAACGCTCTGCAAAAGATGACCAGAGAGGCGACTCATTCGAATATGTTCCATATCCCGACGGATTGTCCTCACAGAGAGAAGAACGGATGGACTGCGGACGCGGCTTTGTCGACGGTGCACATACTTACGAACCTTGAAGCGGACGATTTCCTTACGGAATGGTCGAGAAACGTATCGGCGTCCTTGAACGCGGACGGCGCGATGCCCGGAATAGTTCCGGCGGGAGATTGGGGATACGACGAATGGAACGGTCCCGCATGGGATTCTGTTCTTATTGAAGTCCCGTATCAGCTCGCGCGGCTCCGCGGGGATATGAGAGCCGCCCGGATCGCCTCGTCGGCTATGATGAGATATATCGCTTATACTACTACTCGTAGAGACGGACGAGGTCTTGTTCATTTTGGGCTTGGAGATTGGCTCGCGCCTCATTTCCCTATAAAGGCGCCTCTTGAACTGACAGACACGATCGTATGCGCGGACATATCTGAGAAGGCCGCGTATTTGTACCGCGCGATGAATATGGAAGATCACGCCTTATGGTGCGAAACGGTCGCCGAAAAATACCGACGCGCCGTAAAAGAAAATTTAATCGACCATGAAACCGCGACGGCGGCGGGACGCTGCCAAACTTCACAGGCAATGGCTATATACTACGGAATGTTCGACGAGTCCGAAATTGACAAAGCCGTGGCTGTTCTAATAGATCTTATTGAAGAAACGGAAGGACGCATAGACTGCGGAGTGCTTGGAGCGAGAGTAATCTTCCGCGTTCTTGCAGATAACGGGCGGATAAACGAAGCGTACGATATGATGGTGAATCCGAAGGCCCCGTCGTACGGCAACTGGGTTCTCAGAGGAGATACGACCCTGCCTGAAGACTTTAATGCGGAAGGCGAAAGAATCGCTTCCCGTAACCATCACTTCTTAGGAGACGTAAGCGCCTGGATGATTGATACTGTGTGCGGAATACGGGTTAATCCACGGCTTGAAGGAGCGGACACGGCCGATATTGAACCTCGCTTACCGGAAGCGATTAAGTGGGCCGAGGCGTATCATGAATGCGTATGCGGGAGAATCGGAGTCAGACTGGAAAGGGACGAGGAAAACGGTAATATCGTGATTACTGCCGAGGCTCCGGATACGGTAAGAGGGCGTATAGTCGCTCCACAGGGATACCTGTTTATAGACGGAACAAAGGAAAAACCGATAGCAAGCCGCAGATGGATTGTTGAAAAAATCAGATGAATATTCCTTTTAGCAAGAGGGGCCCTTCGGGTCTCTCTTTTTGCGTGATTTATTAAACCGGACTTAAAGATAAAACGTAAAAACCTATTGTTTTGCTGGCAATTTTGTTGTATAATTATGGGGCGCGATACTCGCTTTCGCCGCTATGCTGAAACGGATCGTCGCAACGTTAATCTGAGCAGAGAAGAATACTATTCGACGCTGTTCTGTTATAATATAACTTTAACTTAAACGGAGGAAAACAAGATGAAAAAGCGTATTTTTAGTTTACTGCTAACCATTTGTATGGTCTTGCCCGCGCTGCAAGCCGTCGCGTCGGCTGCTGACAAAACCAGCGACAGTTCTGCCTTCGGTGAGTTGAACCTCACAATTAAACAACCGATGGCCGCTTCTAACGCGGAGTTTAGCGTAGAATTGTACCGAGACGGAGGAAAAGTTCCGGAATACTCGGAAAAGATTATTCCGACTGGTTCGTCCGACGTTGTAGGAAGCGTTTCCGGAATCGCCAAGGGAACTTATTCGCTTAAGCTGACCGCAGCTAATCATATACCGTACGAGCAGGAGCTTACGTTTGATAACGACGGAATTAACCTTACGTTATATAACGCGGCGTCGGTCAACGACGAGCGAAGCGGAGACTCAATGTACGGAGTTATGGCGATCGGCGACGTGAACGGAGACGGTAAAATAGACGACGCGGACGCGGACGCCGTAACCGACGCTATTGAACGAGGCGACGTAAAATACGACCTTAACGGGGACGGCGAGACGGATATAACTGATCTTGCTTATGTCGTTCGAAACTATACTGATAAAAATGTTGAAGCGATACCGGTGCATACCGTGTCGTCCATAGCTCTCCAGGCTGCTGTTAACGCCGAAATTAACGAGGAGACCACTACCGCCGTAGTACAGAATTCCCTTGGAGAGAGCGTGACGGCCGACGTTAAGGACGTTCTCCTCGCCACGTCCGAAAATTACGTCAGCCTTGCTCCTAAAGGGGACGCGCCTATAAGCGAGGCGAATCCGGTGGAGGTGTCTCTTACCCTTGACGATAACCAAGCCGATACCGATCACGGCTCTTTAGTCGAAAGCTCAAAAGTCGAAGCGATTACAATAGTCCCTCCCGCTAATTCTAAAAGCTTGATTACAGACGGCGCCATGACGATCGAATGCGTAGACGAGGACGGCTTGGAAATACTTATTGAAGCTCCTCTGTCAAAGTACGCCGGACGTCCGGCGGCTCGCGCTCGTATGTTCGCGGCCCGTTCCTCGTCAGACAGGCCGAAAGAAGTGCTTGTAGAGAGCGACGGCTCTATCGTTATAAATATTGGTAAGAGGGTCGCTATCAAAAAGATAACTATACAGGTAACGGGAACTACCGACGGCAAACTTGCGGATATCGCCAAGGTGGAGTTCCTGGGAAATTTTGAAGAACGTATTCCCGAACCGAATCTTTCGATCCCGAAAATAGACGAGAGCAGTATTACCAATACGGAAGGAGAACATAAACAGGTAACCGTGTCGTGGGACAGACAAAATAACGTTACCGGTTACGAGGTTTCAATTTCCGGAAAGGGCTACTCTAAAACCGGAGTTACGTCTTCGACAAGCTATACTTTTCCCGCCGATTCATTTAACGGTTCTCCCGCCGCATTTGAAGATTATACCCTTATGGTTCGCTCCGTCAACGGAGACTGGAAGAGCGGATGGTCGGACCCTGTAGTTTATACAATAAAATGTACGTCTAAGCCTAAAAGGCCGGAATACTTGAGCGTTACCCCCGGAGTACAGTCGCTGAAGGTAAGCTGGCGCGCATTGTACGACACGCAGACATGGTCTCTGTTTTATAAGTCGGAGACTGATGAAAGCTATACTGAAATAAAAAATCTCTCCACGTCTTCATACTCCTTGAATAATTTGACCGGCGGCGTAAAATATACGTTTTACGTAATGGGTCATAATATAAACGGCTCCAGTCCGGCGTCGGCTTTCGCCGAAGGCGTTCCTCAAACGGCTACCGGGGTAGAAATGCCCCGATATAAGCTGATTAACATTAACGACGAAGACGGACGCGCTATGACTCATATTGAGAGTATCGAAGGCGTAAACAACAAAAGCTATACTATTTATAAGAGCGACGGCTCTACCGTTACGAACTCTTCGGCTACGGCGGACGATTGGACGTCCGTGGCGGACAACGATCCGTCGAGCTATCTTTACATCAACGACTGGGACAGCGGCGTAGCGTATCCTAATTTCCGCGGACCTATCGTGCGTCTCGACGCCAGGTATATGGTCGATACCATACGCATTGCTCCAAGCGAAGGAGCTTCCGTATTTGCAAACGGGGCTAAAATAGGCTACAAGGACGAAAACGGAGAAATAAAAGTCGCCGACGCTGATTTCTATATGAAGTATGATTCTCAGAATAGACGATATCATGAAATAGTAACGCGCGAACCAATCAAATCCGATTATTTTGAGATTCGACTTACTACGGGGTATTCTCGCGGAATAACCTTGTCTGAGATTAAGCTGTACATGTACGACAGCCTTGAAGACGACGTAGAGGCTCTGTTTGAGGACGAAATGAGAACGTACCTTAAAAGCGGGGTGACGAAAGAGCAAATTGAAAAACTGATCGATCGCGCCGACACGCCCGGAGAGTTTAGCGGCGAGCTTCATCCGCACCGCGACACGATTCTCGCGGATTTAAACTACGCCATGAAATTTTTAGACGACGGCTCTCGCGCGGACGTTATAAAAGTAGATACTAAAGTCACGTCCAGAAACGACCGCCATCTCGGCTTCGCGCAGTCTCTTTCAGACTATCAGCCCCTCGGATACGTCGCGGCGGCTAAGGACACCGTAGTGATATACGTGTCGAGCCCCACGAAAAACAGAGGAACGGCCACAAGCCTCAATCTTGTCGTAGCTCAGTATCATCCCGAGGTAAGCTCATGGTCGAGAAGCGCGCAGACTTTGCTCGCCGGCAGAAACGAAATTCAGATTCCTGCGATCACTTCCGCCGTAAAGGAAAAAGGCGGCTCTCTTTACGTTCAGTATACGGGAAGTCCTGGGGCGGAAGAGTATGATATCCGAGTATCCGGTTCCGCGTATAAAATACCTACTCTAAACGCGGACGGCTTAAAGGGAGACGAGCGTTCGAAAGCTATAGGCGCGTATGTTAAAGAACTCGGAGAATACGTAGATTTTATTGAGGACCGTCATAACGAGGTTCATTTAAACAGTTCGAACGACAGCGCGGCATACGAGTATAATGAAAAAGAATGCTTCTTTAACTCGACCGAAATAGTTATGGGAAATATATTTTACAGCTTTCCCGCGACTCAGGTTTGGAGAGGCATAAATAACGACGCGTCTAAGACGGCGGACGAAGAGCTTAGCGACGCCGTCGACGCTATAGAGCAGGAAGTTAAACTGTTCTACCAGTTCAAGGGGCTAAATGAAAACGCCGGCTCGGACGATACGGACCGCTTTCCAAACGGACGCCTCAATATTCGTTATCACCAGATGTTTACCGGCGCGTTCATGTACGCCGGAGGCAAGCATATCGGAATAGAATACGGCAGCGTCGGAGGATTGTTCGACACCAGCCCTATACAGACCGATGAAAACGGCAAAAGACTGTCCGGAAGATATAGCGGCTGGGGGATCGCCCATGAAATCGGCCATTGCATTAACTCGGCGGCTTATCAAAGGGTGGAGGTTACAAACAACGTATTCGCCTCGTTAGCTCAGACGGATGAAACCAACAAGACGTTCCGAGGAGCCTACGGAACTTCCAAGGACAATAGCTACGACTCGATCTATAAGGCCGTGGCGTCGGGAACGACCGGTCACAGCGGAAACGTGTTCGTACAGCTCGCCATGTACTGGCAGCTCCATCTTGCTTATGACGACGGATACAGCTATAAGTTTTACGATACCGCGGAGGAGCAAAAGGAAAATCTCTTCTACGCGCGGCTCGACTCTTATTTGAGAAATACGTCGAAGGCGCCGGAAACGAACATACCTTTGACGCTCAACGGAAATTCCGATAATAACCTGATGCGCGCGGCTTGCGCGGCCGCCGAGAAGGATATACTTTTCTTCTTCGAGGCATGGGGACTTTCTCCGGATGAGAATACGAGAGCTTACGCGTCTCAGTTTGAGAAGGAAACGCGAAAAATTCAGTATATTGACGACGACAGCCGTTTGTACCGTATGGAATCTGGAGAAGGAATGAGCGGCGAAACCGTGGTTTCGGCAAAGATAACCAACGCGGAAAATAATAGAATAAACGACAATAAGGTTAAAATATCTTTGAGCAACAATAATAAGTCGGACGACGCCATGCTCGGGTATGAAATTACGAGAAACGGTAAGGTAGTAGCGTTTGTAAGAGCAGACAAAACGGAATACACAGACGTTATCGCGACTGAAAATAACAGAGCGTTCGTTTATACCGTTACCGGAATAGACAGAAACCTTAAAGAAACGGAAACGGTAACTCTTGGCGAGGTAAAAGTTTGTCACGACGGAGCGATCGACAAATCCGGTTGGGCTGCCGTTACTAATATGAATTCCGCTAAAGACTCTGTTGTTGAAAAGGACGAGAGCGATCCGGAAAGCGGAAGTATGTCCGGAAACGCGACTCCCGGAGTGGAAAAAATATCGGCTATAGACGCCGCCGTCGACAACGATCCTTCTACGGTATATTACGGCGTCGCGGGAACGGGAGTCAACCGTCCTAACGTAAGCTTGTATCTTGGCAGAGTCGAACAAGTAACCGCCGTAAAGATTACTCCTGCCTCGGAAGACTACGACGGAGACGCTTCAGACAAAATTCAAGCCTCCGAACTATACAAACATCGTATTTTCGGATACAAAATTGAAGTTAGCCTTAACGGAACAGACTGGACCGTCGTAAAAGAGGGAAACGCGTATACCGGCTCGGCTGCTAATCCGGATTCTTGGATAGAACAGGACGACGTTATATATAACGACGACGGATCGTACACGCTGTTTTTCAACAAAACCTTGGACGACGGGACAATGGATCCGTTTATGTATACTTACGACGCGTCTTATATAAGAATTACTGCGACTAATATGTCCGGGGTGGCTATCGCCGAATTAGACGTTCTCGGACCTACGAACGATAATATCGAGCTAATTGATTCAGGATTCGGCAGATTATCTGAAGACTTTGTTTACGGAGATGGTTCCGACGACGAAGGAAACGCGTACAAGATTCCAAAGGGAGCCGTAGTATTCTATGGATCGTATAAAGGAGATCCTTCATATAACGTAGTAGAACTGAGAGATCAGAATAACGTTATTTTGGGCGGAAGTCAAATTATTTTAGCGGACGTCCCTGAAAAAGGAGCTCTCGGCGAAACTTCGGACGGAAGATGGTTTTTCTGGTTTGAAACCGAGGCGGAATTAGCTCAGCTTGAAAGCTTGAAAACAGTTCAGGCGGAGCTTTACAGAGTTGACGAAGCTATGACGCTCGAAGGCGAGAGAATGACGAGCAATACTTTGCACTTTGCATTGCCGAGCGAATATCCTGAAATTAAAATTGTATCGGAGACGACGAATATAATGCGGTCCGCTCCCGCACGCAACGTAAATATGCGCGCGTATAAAGCTAATTATGCGGCGTTGTTCTCTGAGATAAGCGGAACTGAAATTAAAGACGAAGTATCTCAGCCCCGAGTTTCGCTTTCCGCAACTGGAAATAAAGTCGAATTCACGTCGAACCTGTCAAACGTGTCCGTGGCTATGAGCTCTTCGATATCGCTTGATAATATAGATTCAAGTATATACGCGGCTATCGAATGGAGCGAAGCCGACGACGACGTTTATCGCGCGTATCGTTACGGCGACGGCAAACTTAATATTTACGCAGTATCAAAGCGAGGATATCTTGACGATTCGGCAAGCGGTATTATTTCGCTTGGAGGAACTCCTACGATAGGAAAAAGAAACGTAACGTTCAGCGCGGAGCGCCTTAAAGAGCTTGATGGAAGTTTCGTGATTACTGAGAACAAGTTTGCATCGTCGGCCGTATTGACGGTGGGAGAGGACCTCAAATATGTTCTTAAGTTTAACGTAAACGGAGGAACAGCGATCGAATCTGCGACGGAAAATGAAGGAACGGTTATTGATCTTAGCAAATACTCGACTGCAAGAGAGGGATACGACTTCACGGGATGGTACTCGGATGAAAAACTGACTGAAAAGATAACGTCGATAAAGCTAACCGCCGATACGACGGTCTACGCGGGATGGAATGAAAAATCTGTTCAGCCGATTGCAAAGTTCGCTTTGAAGTTTAACGTAAACGGAGGAACGGAGGTAGGAACCATAACTGAAAGCGAAGGAACTGTTATCGATCTTAGCAAATACTCGACTGCAAGAGAGGGATACGACTTCACGGGGTGGTACTCGGATGAAAAACTGACTGAAAAGATAACGTCGATAAAGCTAACCGCCGATACGACGATCTACGCGGGATGGAATGAGAAAACAGTTAATAATCCCTTCATTGATTTGAAAGAGGATTCGTATTATTTTGATTCCGTATTATGGGCCGTCGGTAAAGGAATTACCAATGGAATAAGCGCTACGACGTTCGAGCCGGAGTCGACCTGTACCAGAGGACAACTTGTGACGTTCTTGTGGAGAGCTCTCGGTTCGCCGAAACCGACATCAGATTCAAATCCATTTGATGATGTGAAGACGAATTCGTTCTATTATAACGCCGTGCTGTGGGCTGTAGAGAATGATATTACCAATGGGGTCGACGATTCTCACTTCAATCCAGATCAAGACGTTACCAGAGCGCATACGGTTACTTTCCTTTGGAGGGCAGCCGGAAAACCGGAGATATCAAAAGAATGGAAGATAGATTTCACAGATTTGGTTGAGAATTCGTATTATTCCGACGCAGTAGTATGGGCTGCTGAAAAAGGAATTACCAATGGAACAAGCGCTACGACGTTTGAGCCGGAAGCGACGTGCGTCAGGGCGCAAATCGTGACGTTCCTGCATAGATTTGATAAAATTTCTTAAAGTCATGTTCAGCTAAATTATACTATAGCCAATAATAAGGAGTCGACTCAAAAGAGACGGCTCCTTATTTAGAATAGGGATTTTTATAACAAGGCATATATACTTTCTTTCCAGAAAGAACGAACCCTTTCATGCCGTTGGCCTGAAAGGGCAAAGAAAATAGAGTCTCGCTTCGCAAGGAATCTTCACAGT
>CATKFO010000019.1 GCA_949747515.1 uncultured Eubacteriales bacterium | reverse complement strand
TCGGCGTAACTCTCGCTCACGCCGTATAATGCAGACGCGAGGTGTTATACAGGCGTATACGTTAATGAAGTAACCTTAATTATTGCAAGGTTTATCTAAAGCAAACCGTAAATATTACAATACTAACGCGTTGCTCTTGGAACCAAATTTGGCTGTCGCTCAACTCCGCTATGCTGAGCAAACGTCTCATTTTGACAGCCTTTTAAACAGATGTTGAAGCATGCTTCATTTCAACAAGCATACGAAAGCAGTTTGCCCGCAAACTGCGGCGATTTTTTGCGAAGCGAGTCTCTGTTTTATTTGCCCTTTCAGGCCAACGGCATGAAAGGGTTCGTTCTTTCAAAAAAGAAAGTAAATAGGCCGGATCGTTTCCAGAAAAAAGTATTGCTTATATAAAGATAATTCGCGTCTTCCAATAGAAAGATAAATAATAATGGTATGAGATTTTAGTCCCATACCATTGTTTATTTTATTTCTTGTCAAATGTAAACGCAACCATTAGCGGTATAGCTATAATTAAAGGAAGCGCGTACCTGTATATTACGGCGGGAGACATTAAAAGTATTACCCATAAAGCAAACGGAGGACAAAGCGGCAGCAAAAAACGGTATCGCTTTTTATATACTATATACGATGCGCATAGAAGCATAACCCAAGCAGGAAATCCGCAGCTTACAGTCAGCATAGACAAAACCGGAATTTTATTTATCGTCTGTCCCATAGCGACGTTTTCGTAGAATTCTTCAAGCTTAGGAATAAGCGAGTTACGATTTACATAAATGGATTCAGCTTCATATTGGGTCTTATTTTCAAACTCCATATACCAGAACTTGTAAATCGCTGTTTCGCTCTGATAATCCGCGTCGGGATACCAAAATCCCAAACTATTGCTCAGGAACGCCTCAGCGTAAGCCTTTGGATATTTAGCGCCAAGTTTAAAATAAAGACGAATAAAATCGGGTACGTTTTCCTTAACTTCGCTTTTTATAAATTTATTTTTTACATAATCGGCTATATGGGGCTGATAAGAATTAACCGCTTTTTCCGGAATATATTTGAATACTTCGTTTTTTTCCTCGGCGCTCATATCGTCACCGTTCTTATTTACGGCGCGCGCCATTTGCTGCAGGGGGATGCTTAAGGCCTCTCTTATATCGTTTCCGCGCTCTACTCCAAGAGCCTTATAAATCGGCCCCGTGTACAGTAAGTACGAAGCCGCTACTGCGACGCACAGCAGAAAAGCTTTTACTCTGAACGTTTTCGATGCAATTATTATGAAGGGAATCGTTATTAAAAAGATATAAAAGCCATTATTCTTAGACGTAAAAAGGAAAACCGACCACAGATAAAACTGAATCAAACGCAAAGGCGAATGAAAAAAGTCGCGCGGACATATAGCTATATCCCATACGGACATTGAAAAAAGTATAACCGCGCAGCCAAACAAAATATCTTTCGTTGAACTAACCGCCATAATCGGAAGCATAGGATTCAACGTAAACAGCAGCAGTGCGACAATCTGGACGATTTTCGGAATTCCTCTTAAGGAAAGCTTACGGCACGCATACGAAAGGGTAGCGGAAAACGCCAACATTTGTACAACCGAATACACGGCCATTCCGGCGTCGTAATTACCAAAAATTTTATTTCCGGCTTCAAAGCAAAAATGGATAAAATACGTGTGCAGAACCGGGTGATGAGCCGTGATACTTTCGTGAGAAGCCTGCCAAAGCTGAGCTATTCCGTCGTATGCGTAAATTCCCGGAAACACAGCGAGCAAGCATGGAATCCAGCATACGAATATAACGCCCCACACGATAAAAAATTGCTTTTTGCTTCCGTCAAATAAGAAATTCAATTTACCGCCTTTTTGAATTTCGTTCAGTTCTCCGTTGAAGTTAGTCAAAAATCCGTTTACCAGCGCGGTAAACAAAATCGTTCCGCCTAAAATTCCGACGTACGGCCCAACTTTGTCAAAGGTTAACGTATCCGCCGTTCCAAGCTGCGCTCCGACAGTCAGCATGCATGAAAACACAAATCCAATAATCGACGAACATATAAACGATCTTTTATTAAGCTTTGAAAAGCATAATTTAAGTAAAAAATAAAACGCAACGGATATAACGATGCTGAGAACGCTATTATTAAGTATAAGTCGATTATCCTCTAAAGGAAATAGCCATGTAAGCGAATAGGCGCATAGAAATGCCGCCGGAATAAGCGCCGCCGATTTTCTTATATTTTTATTCTCCGTCATTAATATCACCCTCGTCTTTACTGTTTCTCCTTTTTCAAAAAGTGTTACCGCTTTATATTCCTTCATATAATTACTTATTTTGCACTCGATTAAAAGATCTGCAAATCGGAATTTATCTTAATCCATTTGCAAAAATCCATGAATAAAACATTTCTTTTGGAGGTTTTGTATATTCATAATCCAAACAAGAATGAGTATTCTCAATAACATTTATTGATTGTTCAAGTACTTCTCCGACTGATTTCCCCGCAACATCAATTTCTATTTCGTTAATAAGAGGATTTCGTTCAATATTTTTTTCGTTCATCCTTTGCTGTAGTTCAAAATCTATAAGTCCATTATTTGGACGATTTCTCATCTGTTCTTGAATTTGCCGCAAATCGCTGCATATGAGTTTTATTGTAATAAAATCAGTCCCTTTAAAAACAATAGGGATATCAGCGGTTCTTAAATCGTCAATATCAGAAGCAATTATGTTTTTATAACCAAGTCTATGAAAACACATAAGCATTGCTACCTGGTTTTCCCAGCAAGTAAGTTCTTCAAGTTCTCCGGTCATTGGTTCGTTACCATCTCGTGAAATAAATTCAGGAACCATATGCTGTTCTATACACGTGGTTTTATAGTGTTTGAGCAGTCCATTAGCTAAAGTGGTCTTACCTATACCGCTTGCTCCCGTAATAAAAATAAAATCTTTCATATATTTATCTCCCAATTCCGGTTTATGTATTTTGAAAGAAAATATTTGCCTGCCGCCCGCTACGCATAATTATTGTCTCATTTTCAGTGGGTAAAAAATTTCAAAAAGAAAGCGCTATTTATATACATTGAGTTTGCTTGCAAGGACGTTTTTGCGAAGCCGTCAGTTATGCGGCCGCGCTCGGCGCGGGCGCGGTGAAGCCGTAAAAACTTACGCAGTAATGTTTCCGCGTTTATTATACCATAATTGGAAAAGAAAGAGTACAATTTTTTTCTGAAAGATCAAGCGAGGATAATCGCACCGAAATTTGCGGCTCTTATGAATAAAACCGTCGCCATTAAACTATATAATTCGACATACAGCGCGTAAGTTTATACATATTCAAAAACAAAAACGCCTCGTCGCCTCACGACTCTCGCATAGTTTCAATTATTCTGCGCGCTACGTTTTCTGCTGTAAAGCCATATTTTTTCATTAGTTCTTCGGTAGAACCGTGAGGAACAAATTCCTTCTCGACAGCGTGTATTATCGTCTTACCGCTGTATCCTCTCTCCGCAAGTAAAGCCGCGCATTTTTCACAAATTCCTCCCGTGCGAACGCCTTCTTCAAGAAAATATACCGTGGTTACGTCCTTTAACACATGCCATACGGCTTCAGTATCCAAAGGCTCTATACAAGCGAGACGCAAAACGCCGGTCCGCACGCTATATATGCCGTTATGAGGCTTCATATAACATGCCTTAGCATCATCGGCTCTCGCAGGATTATCATCCAAGCTCTCCGATAATGAAAAATTTGCGAGCAATTCGGCTGCTGCGTCCGCTACCTCGATCATACGGCCGTAGGTAATTATTACCGCCTCGGCGTCCTCCAAATTCCACACGTATACATCTCCTTTTTTTACATATCGGCTTCTGTCGTAGCGCGGCTCTTCTCCTTTGGGATACCGTATAATATCTACGAACGGAGACTTGGATTCAATCATTTCTCGCAATTCGCCGTATCCGTCCGGAGCGAATATTCTAACTCCAGGAACGGATGAAAAAAGAGCCGCGTCGAACAACCCCTGATGAGTAACCCCGTCTCCGGGTACGAACCCCGCGTGACTGATAAGAAGCTTCATCGGAGCCTTTTGGAGAGCCGCGTCATGCCAAAGCTGATCGTACGCTCGTTGAGCAAAGGTTGAATACATTACGCAAAACGGACGATATCCCGCCAGAGCAAGTCCTGCCGAAAAGGTAATAGCGTGCTCCTCGGCAATTCCCGTATCAAAAAAACGATCGGGATAGATTCCGGCGAAAGAGTCGAGCCCGGTTCCAGAAGGCATAGCGGCGCAAACGGCGCATATCTTTTCGTCGTCCCCCGCCAAACGACATAGAGTTTCCGATACGACGTCGGTAAAGGTCTTGCGGGTTAATTCGCTTGCTCCTTCCGCCGCGTTAAACGGCGGCACGGCGTGATATTTCTCCGGATACGTCTCAGCGGGAGAATATCCTTTTCCTTTAACTGTACGAACATGTATTAAAGTACATTCCCGGTAAGTTTTAGCTTCTTCAAACACTGAAATAAGTCTGTCGATATCTCCGCCGTTTACCGGCCCCAAATACCTCAATCCCATTGATTCGAATAAGTTTCCGCTCACCAATATTCTTTTTAAAACGTCTCTAAATTTTCTCGACAGCGATACTATAAATTTGCCTGCAAAAGGAATACGGGACACGTTGTTTTTCATAAAGCATTTTAATGAAAAATATCCCTCGCTCGTTCGTATACGGGCAAAATAGTCGGAAAGTCCGCCGACATTTTCAGATATGGACATTCCGTTATCGTTTAAAACGATGATAAGGCGGACTTTTCTTCCGGACGAGCAGTTTATCGCTTCCTGAATCATTCCGTTGGTAAACGATCCGTCTCCCACTACGGCCACGGTGTATGAATCGTCTCCCGCAAGCGCTTTCCCCTCGGCTATTCCGAGAGCGGTCGACACGGACGCTCCGCTGTGGCCCGCGGTAACGGCGTCGAACGGGCTTTCATCTTTATTTGTAAAACCGGAAATACCTCCGTAACGTCGCAAAGAGCCGAAGGAATCCGCTCTTCCCGTAATAATTTTATGAGTATAGCACTGATGGCCCACGTCGAATATAATGCTGTCTCTCGGGCAATCGAAGGCGGTATGAAGGGCGAGCGTAAGCTCTACCGTTCCGAGATTCGACGCGAGGTGTCCTCCGTTTTTCGAGACAGATTCAAGAATTTCGCTCCGTATTTCCTCAGCAAGGGTCCGGAGTTGTTCCGACGATAAGCGCTTCAGATCCTCTGGAGATTTTATTCTCTTTAGCATTAGATTTCTCCTTTACTCTTCTGCCGCCAACGGAGCTTTCACCAGATGACGAACCCTTTCCAGTCGCGGCGAAAACGTTATATTCGTTCCATATTTGTTCGAGACGACCAAACGTGTCGGCGACGTCGGCGGTACGAAGCTTTCCGATGTATACGATCATAGCGTTAATTATGCTCATCGGCGCCACGAGCGAGTCGACAAAAGACGCCATATCGGTTTTTGCAATAAGCAAAGCGTCGGCCAAAGGAGCGATGGGAGAAGTTTTCCCATCCGTAAGAGCGATAACTCCCGCTCCCTGCCTGCGGGCAAACTCCACGGCCTTTACGGTTCCCGTAGAATACCGGGGAAAGCTGATGGCCAAAGCCACGTCTCCCTCCGAGAGATTTATAAGATGTTCGAATATTTCGCTTCCGCCCGAGGGGCAAACAAGGGAAACATTGTTAAAAAGAAGACGGAAATAGTGATTCATAAACTGCGCCAGCACGGCCGACGAGCGCATGCCTATGATATATATTCGTCTTGCGGAAAGAAGCATGTCGGCGGCGTTTGTAAAAGCCGCGCGGTCAATACTTGCCAGGGTGTCTATAATTTTGTCGGCGTCCGCGCGAAGAACAGAATCAAGCACGCGCCCGTCCTCTAGATTTCCATCGGCGTCCTCAATGCGCTGAACGGTCGTCATTCGCCTTTTCAGAGATTCCCCAACGGAGCGCTGAAGGGCGTGATATCCGTCGAATCCCATTGCGGAGGCGAAGCGCACTACCGTAGATTCGGACACGCCGCACGCCTCGGCAAGAGCAGCCGCGGTCATGCGCGCGACGCCGCCGTTACCGGATAAAATATACTCCGCAACAGAGCGATGTCCCTTCGATAAATTCGGCAGCGATTCCTCAAGATTCGTTAAAAAATCGCGAGTCATAATCGTTCCTCTCGTTTATGTACGTTTATAATATGCTCGGGTGAATTCAAAAAGCGCCTGAAAAGGCGCTCGCGTCGCGTAATGTAAGCGTGAAATACCCTTTTTTAGAGATTTTGTCAAATCCGAGTTGATTCGGCACAAGCTCGTTAGCAGGAAGTTTTTCATCATTAAATTTAAATAATAATGAAAAAGTCATACGCCTATTATGATACAATTATTCGTCAAGTTTGTCAATACATATTTCGAGCATTTCCGAAAAAAGGTTGTTTCTTCGGCCATAATATACGCGATCAGTATTAGACCGGTAATTCAATATTGATTTTTATAATGAAATATGGTATCATAACATCATAATTAACTAAAAGTTTTCACTTTATAGATCAAACATTTTACAGCCGCGTAAGTACAGGAGGATTTCGCTTGACTGAAAAAGAACTGCGCGAAAGCGTGAAAAAACCGCGTGGCGGATACTTTTTTTGGGGAGACGAAGACTACCTGAAAAGGCATTACGTTTCCGCGATTAGATCCGCCGTAATAACGGACGAGTCCGTCGCTCCGTTTAATGAAATACTTTTTGATCAGGAAACCTTTTCTCCCGAAGCGCTGCGCGAAGCCTTGGCCGCTCCTCCCGTCATGGCGGAAAAAAAATTGGTGCGAGTCGCTCTCGACGAATACTCTTCTCTGAGTGAATCCACGCGTAAAGAGCTTGACGATATATACTCGGAGATTAACGAAGACGAATCGGTTCTTGTAATCTCCGTGCTTGCGGGAGGCTTCGACGGAGGAACAGACAAAAAACCGACCGCTCAGCTGAAATCTTTGGCGTCCCGT
Organism: uncultured Eubacteriales bacterium; assembly: GCA_949747515.1. GTDB lineage: Bacteria > Bacillota > Clostridia > Oscillospirales > CAG-272 > RUG11130. The sequence goes on along the minus strand of CATKFO010000019.1, from coordinate 2,417 downwards.
TTGAACGCCGTAGCATTTCCTCTTCAAACGGAATCAAAGCTTATTCGTTGGCTGTCAAGGCATTTTTCCGAGCATGGAATATCCGCGTCTGAGGAGACCTTGCGATTTATGCTTCGCTTGTGCGGCAGAAGTATGAGCCGCTTATCCGGAGAAGCCGACAAAGCCTCGGCATACGCGCTGGCTCATGGCCTTAACTGCATAGATTCAAGCGTTATTTCCGCAGTCGCGTCCGAAACGCCGGAAGAAGACGCTTTCCGCCTTGCCAACGCAGTTTTATCCGGCGACGGAGCAGGAGCTCTCGATTCTCTCGGAAGGGCTAAGAAAAGGGGAGAAAACCCAATAAGACTTTTGTCCGCCGTGTCTTCCGTAATCTGCGATATGGCGGCCGTAAGCAGTCTTGCGGAGGCAGGATTTGATAAGCGTGGGATAGCCGGAAAGCTTAAGATGCACGAATATAAGACGGGATTATATATGAGAGCGACCGGCAGAGTTTCACATGAGGCTATACTATCCATCGCGTCAATGTGCGCCGAAGCGGACGAAAAGATGAAAAGCTCTTCCCTCGGTTTTATCCCGCTTGAAAGACTTATCTGCTCGGCCTGCTCAGCTAGGCGGTAAGCCAATTTTATATGTCTGATAAAAAGACGGACGCTTACGCGCGAGAATAAACACGAGGTTGAACGTTGAAAAAAATTGATCTTGCCGTTCCGGTTATAGTAGAGGGCAAATATGATAAGGCCGCTCTTGCCTCCATAGTAAACGCGGTAATTATTACTACCGAAGGATTCGGAATATTTAAAAACAGCGAGAAAAGAGCTCTTATACGGCGTCTGTCGGAAAACGGAATAATAGTATTGTGCGACAGCGACGGAGCGGGCGGAGTTATTCGTTCGCATATATCCTCCTTCGTACCCAAGGACAAGTTGTATCAGCTCTACGTTCCGCGCATATACGGTAAAGAACGACGAAAAGCTAAGCCTTCAAAAGAGGGCGTGCTCGGCGTTGAGGGCGTTCCGTATACAACCCTAACGGACGCAATTCTGCGATTCACTAAAAAAAATCCTGAATTGTTGGCTGAACCGACAAAAAATCGAGTTTCTTCGGAACGTAAAGTTACTAAGACGGACTTTTATAGAGGAGGCTTCAGCGGCGGCGACGGCGCGGTGGAGCTTAGGCGGCGCCTTGCGATAGAAGTCGGACTACCGGAAAATATGACCGCAAACTCGCTTCTTGCCGCAATAAATTTTATTATGACATACGACGAATATAACGAAGCGGTGAAACGCGTCCGAGAACGCTAATAAGTACGCGCGATCTCGACTTCTACGGAGATAATTATGAATGAAAAAATCAGGCGATTTTTGACAAAACACAGAGAATTTATACGTTACGTTATAGTCGGCGCCGGAACGACGGCTATAAATCTGGTCGTATTTTATTTGCTTTCACTCATGGGCGATCTGTCAAGCAAGCTTAACACGATGCTTTGGAATTCCATAGCGTGGGCGGCGGCTGTAATATTTTCGTACTTTGCCAGCCGTAGTTTTGTTTACGGAAGCAAAGCGTCTACAGCTAAAAGCCGAATTAGGGAGTTTACAGGATTCGCTTTGTCAAGAGCGTTGACTCTTGCGCTTGAAGACGTTGCTCTCGTTGCTCTTGTTGCGACCGGGGCAAATTCGCGCGTGGCTAAACTTCCCGTAAGCGTTATAGTTGTAATCGTAAATTATATCACCGGACACTTGGTATTTCACGGCGCGCGCGAATCTTGGAGCCGCTTTATCAGTATTTTAAAAAGAAATAAGCGAGTTTAAAATTAACTCGCAATTAAGACTTAGACGAATATTTTTCATTGTTCAAACAATTGTGTGAGTTTGCTTAATTTAAAGTCCTTTCATGTCTTGGCAACGTGAAAGGATTTGTTTTTTGTAAAAGAAAGTATAAAGTTTCTCTCGCTTTTTTCGAGAAAAAAGCCGAGCAAAAAGGCTATAGCGGCGGCATAAGTCTCGCGCGTGATTATGTTCTGCTACGCTGGAATGAAGCAATACGTATCCCGCTTAGGTATCTCCTGAAACGAAGCTTTCCTACAGGTAAGCTTATGCTTCTCAAAATGAAGAGCTTGCGCCGCTCTTCGGCGTCACTTTTGCTCACGCAATATAAAGTAGACGCGAGTTTTTATACAGTCGTATTACACTACTTTGCAAACTATATCGACTTATTGCAAAATTTATCGCAAGTCAACCGTAAACATACAATACAACGTATTGCTCTTGGAACCCAATATGTCTGTCGCTCAACTCCGCCTGCTGAGCGAACGTCTCATTTTGACAGCCTCTCAAACAGCTGTTGAAGTATGCTTCATTTCAACAAGCATACGAAAGCAGTTTGCCTGCATATTTGCAGTCAAGCTGCAGCGATTC
>CATKFO010000018.1 GCA_949747515.1 uncultured Eubacteriales bacterium | reverse complement strand
TCAAAGAAACTTAAAGAGTAGTTCGCTTCGCAAAAAGTTGCCGCAGCTTGCGGGCAAGCAGCTTTCGTCAGCTTGTTGAAATGAAGCTTAGTTCAACAGTTGTTTGAGGAGCGGTCAAAATGAGGAGATCGCTCAGCTTGTGAAGTTTAGCGAGAGCAGGAGTGGGTTCCAAGGCGTAGCGTTAGTTTAACAGCAACCGCGTAGGTTTGCGTTCAAAACGCGCTTTGTCAAATTTGTGGCCTTAAGTTCAACATAGATGTTGGACGCATCGATAAGGCCTCCAACATATGAGGCGCATAACACCTCGCGCCTGCTTTATACGGCGGGAGCGAAAGAATCCGGCGCATAGCGGCGCATGCGCTTCATATTGAGAGACGCATGCATATCTGTAGGAAAGCTTCGTTTCAAGGGATACCGAAGCGGGATGAACGACGCTTCATTTGAAGCTTAAAGAAGCAAAATCCCGCGCGAGGCTTTTGCCGCCGCCATAGCTTTTTTGGTAAAGCTTTTTTCCAGAAAAAAGCTTGTGAATTTTATGACTTGCATCAAACTTCTAAAGAATATTTCGCCATATATTCTTTAAATTTAGTTTTAAACTCCGCGCTGTCATTTCTGAATTCACGAAGCGATTCATGAATGTTCATATTGTTGTTCGCGATATCCGTTACGCATCCCGCAATATTGGAACAATGGTCGGCCGTTCTTTCCAAATCGGTGAGTATATCCGACCAGACGAATCCATTTTTAATCGAACATGCTCCCTCCTGAAGCCGTAAAATATGATTTGTGCGCATTTTTTCTTTCAGATAATCTATAACCTGCTCAAGAGGTTCTACGTTTTCGGCCGCTTTCAAGTCGTTCTTAAGAAACGCCTCGACCGAACCGTCAAGAATTTCGCTTACCGCAGAAGATATAACGATATACTCGTCTTTAGCTTCTCTTGTTAAAGACATTCCTTTGTTTTCAATCTCTTCGGCAGACTCAAGCAAATTTACTCCGTGATCGGCGATTCGCTCAAAGTCTCCTATAATTTTAAGCAGCTTTGTCGCTTCCGCACTGTCGGCTTCGCTAATTCTCTTCGCGCTTAATCGAACAAGATACGTGCTTAATACATCTTCGTATCGGTCGGTCAATTCCTCCTTTTTTCTTATAGAACGCGCCAGCGATTCGGAATATCCGTCTATTGACAAAAGACTTTCCTTCAATGCGTCCGCCGCCGCGAGAGCCAGATCGGCCGCTACCTCATAACATCTTTCTAAAGCAATGGAAGGCGTAGCCAAAAGTCTCTCGTCAATCTCCGTCGTTTCCTCCGGGTCGCTTCCGCGCGAAACTGGAATAAGCCTATTAACCAGACGTTCAAGCAACTCTGTCGCCGGCAGCATAATCGCCGTGCACAAAAGATTAAAAACAGAGTGAACAACCGCGATTCCGAATAATGAAGTCGGATCGTTTAATATGCTTGGATTAAAAATTTCTTTAATAATGCAGAACGCAGATAACCATATGGCGGCGCCTATAACATTGAACGCTAGATGAACCATCGCGGCGCGCTTAGCGTTTTTGTTCGCTCCTACGGAAGATATCATGGCGGTCGCGCACGTGCCTATATTTTGGCCCATAATAATAGGAACGGCCGCGCCGTACGACACTTGTCCAGTAGCGGCTAAAGCCTGCAAAATTCCCACGGACGCGGAGCTTGATTGAATAACGGCCGTAAGGATAGCTCCTGCAAGAGCTCCTAATACAGGGTTTGTGAACAGTATAAAAAGATTCTTAAACGCCGGCGCATTACTCAAACCGGCAACGGCTCCAGACATACTTTCCATACCGAACATTAATGTCGCAAATCCAAGCAATATCATTCCCGAATCTTTTTTCTTGGAGCTTTTACAGAACATATATAAAACGATTCCAATCAAAGCCAGTACGGGCGTAAATGAAGAGGGTTTTAGCAGTTTTACAAACATGTTGTCGCTTTCAATGCCCGCAAGACTTAATATCCAAGCAGTCACGGTGGTTCCGATATTTGCTCCCATTATTACGTTGATCGCTTGTTTTAAATTCATAAGTCCGGAGTTGACAAATCCGACGACCATAACCGTAGTCGCAGAGGAGCTTTGAATCACAGCGGTAACTCCAAGCCCCGTCATGACGCCGACTGCTTTCCCCGTTGTAAGTTTGCCTAAAATACTGCGAAGTTTTCCGCCGGCCCTCCGCTCCAAAGATTGTCCCATAATGTTCATACCGAACAAAAACAGACATAGTCCGCCTATCATTGTCAAAACGTTAAACACGTCCATAAATACTGCTCCTTATATTTTATTGTGTATTTATTCGGACGGCAAGCGTCCGCATCTAATATGTTAATCAGGCGCTAAATTCCAACTATAAAATCACAGCGAAATATACTATATATGCAAACAGCATTATTGCTCCGTGAATCCTATTCAATTTTTTCTTTTTAAGGCAAAATACGAGCAACATCAACGTCGATATTCCGGCGACCGCAGCGTCGAAAAAGAACTCCGACGCGAATGGTATGGGAACGATAAGCGAAGATTGGCCCGTCACAAATAAAATGTTAAAAATATTGCTTCCCACAATGTTTCCAATCGCAATATCCGCGTTTCCTTTTCTCGCCGCACAAATAGACGTAAATAATTCCGGCAGCGACGTTCCGAATGCAACGACGGTCAACCCTATAATACGTTCGCTTATTCCGAGTTTTTTCGCAATGAACGTCGCGGCGTCTACCGATACGACGCTCCCGAGAATTATGAGCGCAAGTCCTGAAACTGTCAGAAAAATGAATCTCCATAGCTTATAGCGAACAGGACTTTCTATTTCTTCTTCTTTTTGTCTTTTAGCAGTTACACATAGATAGACGAGATATACGAGAAATGAAAAAAACAAGACGATTCCGTCAATCAGACCTATCGTTCCATCAAGTCCTTGAACTAAAAGAAGGGCCGTAATACTAAATAAAAAAGGTACTTCGTAACGAATCGTAGTTTTTCCCACAGAGAGAGGCGTTATTACGGCGGAAAGACCAAGAATTATAAAAATATTAAAAATATTGCTTCCTACAATATTACCGATCGTAATGTCCGCGCTTCCTTTCAACGCTGAGGAAATACTGACCGCCGCTTCCGGAGCGCTGGTGCCCATCGCGACTATTGTTAAGCCAATAAGAAGCTGCGGAATTTTGAATTTCGCAGCAAGTCCGGCGGCTCCATCTACAAACCAATCCGCGCCTTTAATAAGCATAAATAAGCCTAACGCAAGCAGCGCCGTCTGTAAGAATATTTCCATCTTAGATTCTCCTTTATAAACGGCAAAACAAAAAATGACGAAAGCTTTGTCGTTTTTAACAACAAAGTCTCGCCATTTCATCACAAAGCCGGATCCATAAGATCGTACTGACGGCTTGTAAACACAGAATAATCTATGCAAGCTACTCCCTTTATTTTTCACATTTATAATACTATAATCCTTATTATTTGTCAATAACTTAATTCCTTTTTTCGAACGAACAATATACATTCTTTTTGAAAAAAATTATCGCCGTTCGCGTTGCATAACAACTGGCGCCTGCTTCACAAGGCGAGAACAAAAATTACAGCATAGAGCGGCGCAAGCTCTTCAATTTGAGGAGCGTAAGAATACCTGTAGGAAAGCTTCGCTTCAAGGGATGCCTAAGCGGGATTGAACGACGCTTCATTTGAAG
>CATKFO010000017.1 GCA_949747515.1 uncultured Eubacteriales bacterium | reverse complement strand
TAACGAACGGAACGTCCGCAAACGAGTTCTCTCCTCAAAACGAGTGCACCAGAGCTCAGATCGTTACTTTCCTCAACAGATTTGACTCAAATAAATAATTTTTTTAACTCTCCGGCATAATGCTGGAAGTTGGATAAGCCAAAAACAATTATAAAAATTTGTCTTTAACCTTTTTGCATTGATAAAAACGGCGGACGTAATATAGTTTTTTCCAAGTAAATAAAATTATTTGTGGAAAAGTTATATTAAATGCAAAAAAGCGCTTGACATATATGAATTGATGTGGTATATATTAAGTATAGCGGCGGCGTAGACCGCAATTATACGCCGCTGCGAAATTAAATTTATATTGAGGTAAGAAAAAATGAAAAAGATTTTCTCTGTTCTCCTTGCGGCAGTGGTTTCGGCCTCGGCGCTTGCTCTTGGCGCGGCAGCTGATTCCTTTAACCCGAGCGACGATGGCAAATGCGACATCGCGGTCAACGTAAAAAAAGCTAATCCCGCGAACGTTGTAAAAGACGGCGTTATCGGCGCCGGCGAGTACGAAGAGTTCAACGTAGACATCAACGAGCTTGCTTCGGTTTTCGGCAGCAATACTCAGATGATCGACAACGCTGATGAAATGGCGAAAAATATTAAGTACTATTTCTCATGGGACGAGACTCACGGTTTTAACTTCGCAGTAGTATGCACTCCCGGCATTGCTTTGGCTCAGAACATCGGTCAGGGAACGGAAGATCCTCCGCAGGACGCGTTCCTTAACAACCTCGGTCTTCAGGTAGAACTTAACCCGACGGCTGAGCGCGGTAAGCAGGGTCTTCTCTACTATGCGATTTCTAAGAATCCCGCTACCGGCGAGTATCTTAAAGGTTACTACAACCAGCTCGGCGAGTCCGGCGCGTACAATCCTACCGCTGATACGGACTTCGCAATCAGCTTCTCCGGCGACACCGTAACTTACGAGTGGTCCGTTCCTTTCTCGGAATTTAAGCCCGGAGCGGCCGCAGGCGACACCTTCGGATTTAACGTAGGTTCTTATGCGGGCACATGCACTACGGATAATCTTTACGAAGACGTATTCGGCGTTGCTTTCGGCGACTTCTGCTTCCTTGTTAAACAGGACAGCGACAGCAAGCAGGCTATGATGACCCTGTCTGCCGATGAAATCCCCGGCGGCGGAACCACCGCTCCCGACGATACTACCACCACTACTCCCGACGACACCACTAACCCCGGCGGAACCACGACCGATCCTGGTACGACGACCGATCCTGGCAATAGCGGCGCTCAGCAGAACGGCGGAAATACTACTAAACCCGGCGTAACGCCTAACCCGTCGAATCCTTCAAATAATACGACTAATACCACCAACCCGAAGACGGGCGACGCGGCTGTTATACTCGCAGCAGTTTCAGCTCTTTCCGCATGCGGAATTGCATTCGGCAAAAAGCGCCGCGGTTAATAAACTTTATAACTACGGAAAGAGTCATGCTTGTCATGGCTCTTTTTGTTAAAATATAATTTAATATTATTTTAATCCAAAATACCGTAAATATTCTGTATGTATTCGATAGATTGCGACTTTACTTACATATTTTGTCCAGATTTTTGATTTAATAAAAAATAAAGAGGTAATAAAAGTGAAAAGATTATTCTCAGCCGTTTTGACAGCCACGATATTTTTATCAGCGTTATGCTCGTCCGTCTCTGCGGAAAGCTATAGGAATCCTGCGGCCGAGCTTATTTCAGTCAGCGTAAAAAGGGCTGATCCCAATAACGTAAAAAAGGACGGTGAAATAGGAGAGAACGAGTACGAAAGAATTATTTTTCCAAACACGTATGGAGAGAAAGACCCGCCTGTTCCGCTTACCCTCGTATACGGATCCCACAGCATGTACGACTATGCGGAGAAGATGGCTGAGACCGTGGAATACTATTTCTCATGGGACGAGACTCACGGTTTTAACTTCGCCGTAAGATATAATCCAGGCATTGAAATTGTACAGAACTTTGCAGAGGGCGAAGGAGAGAAGCCGGGCGACGATTTTCTTAATAATATCGGACTTCAAATAGAACTTGATTATATAAATCGAGAAGATAGAGGAGAACAAGGACTTCTCTATTACGCTATTTCAAAAAATCCGGATACAAACGCATATCTTGAAGGACACTATAATCAGCTCGGTCTTAAAAAAGATTACAATCCCGAGGCTGAAAAGGACTACTTTATAAAATATTTTGAAGACGGTTCGGTTCTTTATGAATGGTCCGTTCCCTTCGATAATTTTCTCAGTAAGGCTGAAGCGGGGGCTCAATTTAGCTTCACCGTTTGCTCTATGGCGGGAACGGCTACTGCCGAAACAGCTTATCAGGATTGCTTTGGCGTTTGTCTTGGAGAATTCGGCGGCTTCCTTATAAAGCAGGACGATTCAACTCCCAGCGCTACTTTCACCTTATCGTCAGAAGAAATAAAGTCGGATGCGCCGGATAATCCGTTTACGGATTTAGTAGAAGGATCGTTCTACTATGATCCGGTGCTGTGGGCCGTAGGAAAGAACATAACGGATGGAACAACTCCAACTACGTTCGAGCCGGAAAAGACATGCACGAG
>CATKFO010000016.1 GCA_949747515.1 uncultured Eubacteriales bacterium | reverse complement strand
GGGAGTATTTCTCACTATTGGGTATAGCGGAAACTCCGCATACGTATCCAACGGAATGGAGACGTATCTTGCCTCTCCCAGATCATGCCGCAATATAGGAGAAGCTCTTACTCATAATCTCGAGTACTTTCACGACTTCAAGGACGGCAAGCTGTACTTATACTGGGACAAAGGAAACCCCGCGGACAGTTTCGACGATATTAAGGCTTCGAGAGGCGGATACATTATAAACTGCGACAACGACTCTATAGTCGATAATATAGCCGTTTTGTACGGGGGAATGTGCGGATTGACTGGAGGCTCGAAAAACTTCACCGTTCAAAACTGCGAAGTAGGATATATATACGGCTGCGAGATAGAAACCGCTATAGGAGGATATTTTGGAGCGATCGACAATATGCTCGTAAAAAACTGCTTCGTACATGACTCCGGAGGAGCTATAACCTGCCAGTATACTGGTGCGGAGGGACAAACGACTCATATTCAAAATATTGAGTATGTCCACAACGTAATAACGTCGTCTATAACGGGAAATGAAAACTGGAATCATATGGGTCCCATAGATGAAAACGGATACGGACAGAACAAGATGATAAACCAGTACGTTCACGACAACATATTCGCATATATGGGATATAGCTATACTAAGACTACGCCGCCGTCCGCAAGCGGCAGCGTAGTCAACGGAAGCATATACGGAGAAATGGAGAACTGCGTATTCGAGAACAACACCGTAATATACGGAGCCGGAAATATGTACGCCGCTTATGTGGCTACTGATTTACAGCCGAGAGGATGGCAGTGCAGAGGAAACACGTATGTATTCAATCCTGATCACCAAATTTTACATCATTCATATGAAACGATCAATCAGATAAATCATCATATGAATAAGCGTACGAGAATCGACGCGCCTATGGATTACAGATATCTGGTATTCTACACGGCTAACGGAGTTGATTCGGATGGAGAATTCTATTTCTACGATACTGCTACGGAAAAGAGAATCATAAACGAGTGGCTGCTTAATCAGTAACAAATTCAGATGAAACGGAGATATTTATGAAATTCAAGAAGATACTATCCGCGGCGATAGCGGGAGCAATGCTTACGACAGCGTCGACGACGATCTTCTCGGCGGGAAAGGCGGAAATGCCGTTCAAGGACGTAGAGAGCGGAGCGTGGTTTTACGAGCCTATCAAACAGATATACGACAAAGGCTACATGGAGGGAGTGGAAAAAGACAGGTTCTCTCCCGACGGAGGACTTACGAGAGCGCAGTTCGTCACTATACTCTGCCGGATGTCGGGGGGAGAGCAGAAGATAACGAACAGATTTAAAGACGTGCCTTCCGACAGATGGTATTCTGGATACGTAGGCTGGGCGGAGAGCAGCGGAGTAGTGGACGGAATGACGCCGAACACGTTCGCGCCGGACAAACCGATGACGAGGCAGGAGATGG
>CATKFO010000015.1 GCA_949747515.1 uncultured Eubacteriales bacterium | reverse complement strand
CTTCAATTTGAGAAGCGTAAGCATATCTGTAGGAAAGCTTCGCTTCAAGGGATACCGAAGCGGGATTTGATACGCTTCAAATGAAGCTAAAGGAAACAAAATCCCGCGGGAGACATTTGCCGCCGCTATAGCTTTTTTGCTCGGCTTTTTTCTGGAAAAAAGCTTGTGAAATAATACATATTTTCTTTTGGGAAAGGAACAAATTACTTTCTTTTTGTAAAGAACGAACCCTTTCATGCCGTTGGCCTGAAAGGGCAAAGAAAAACTTAGTAAAGTTCGCTTCGCAAGGAATCGCCGCAGCTTGCGGGCAAGCAGCTTTCGTCAGTTTGCTGAAATGAAGTATGCTTCAACAGCTGCTTGTGCGGCGGTCAAAATGGGGAGTTTGCTCAGCTTGTGGAGTTGAGCGGGAGCCGGAGTGGGTTCAAATGCCGGGAAGTTAGTTTTAAATAGCGACCGCTTAGGTTTGCGTTCAGAACGCGGGTTTGTTAAATGTGGGGCTAAGTTCAACGTCGATGTTGAAGCATCGCTAAGGGTTTCAACATATGCGCCGCATAATAACTCGCGTCTGCTTTGCACGGCGGGAGCAAAAGTTACGGCATGGAGCGGCGTAAGCTCTTCATTTTGAGAGACGTAAGCATATCTGTAGGAAAGCTTCGCTTCAAGGGATACCGAAGCGGGATTTGATACGCTTCAAATGAAGCTAAAGGAAACAAAATCCCGCGCGAAAGTTATGCCGCCGCTTTAGCTTTTTTGCTCAGCTTTTTTCTGGAAAAAAGCTTGTGGGGAATTTATACTTTCTTTTTGTAAAGAACGAACCCTTTCATGCCGTTGGCCTGAAAGGACAAAGAAAACATGAGAAAAGCTCGCTTCGCAAGGGAATGTCGCAGCTTGTTGAAATGAAGCTTAGTTCAACAGCTGTATGAGAAGCTGTCAAAATGGGGAGTTCTCTCAGCTTGTGGAGTTGAGCGGAAGCCGGAGTGGGTTCAAAGAGTGGTGAGTTAGTTTTAAATAAGCGAACGCGTAGGTTTGCGTAAAAAAAGCGGCTTTGTTGTTAAATGCGGGTCTTAGATGCGGAGCATAAGTTCAATGTCGATGCTGGCGCATCTCTGAGGCCTACAACGTATGCGCCGCATAACACCTCGCGCCTGCTTTGCACGGCGGGAGCAAGAGAATCCGGCATAGAGCGGCGCAAGTTCTTCAATTTGAGAAGCGTAAGCATATCTGTAGGAAAGCATCGTTTCAAGGGATGCCGAAGCGGGATTGAACGATGCTTCAAATGAAGCTTAAAGAAACAAAATCCCGCGGGAAACTTATGCCGCCGCTATAGCTTTTCACACTTCTTGCCTTCGGCATGAAGTAGTAAGCTTTTTTCTGGAAAAAAGCTTGTGAGGAATTAACAATGTTAAAAGGCCGAAAGAATTTCTTCCGACCTCTTTTCTGTATTTTAAGCCTTTTATCTTTTTCTAAATCCGCCGGGAGTTCCGCGCCGAAGCTTTCTCGTTCTAACGCGAGCCTTTACCAGCACGTAAGCGATTGTTAAAGCTACGGCTGAAACGGCGGAGGCGATAAAGAAGCCTCCCGTTGTAAATTCTCTTATTTTTTCCACGGTGTAAAGAAAATCGCTGCGGGTTACGTCCGCGGTAGTAATAAGCTCCGACCGTCCCAGCTCTCGGCCTTCGTACATTACCTTTACGCTGCCCGCAACTTGTCCCTTCGTAACCGGAGCGGCGATAGACTCTTCAGTATTTACTACCGTCTTTATGTCTTTTTCATCGTCTATGTCTTTTCTAAGATATACGGTTAAACTGTTCGACGGAACCAGCGTAACATAGTCCACAGTAGCCGATAAAGTCACCGGAAGCTCCGCAAGCACCTGCTTTGAAGAAAGGACCTCGCGGTATCCGTAGTTTTCAAAAGCCCAATCGAATAATTCGATAGCGCCAGCGTAGCTGTGCAGCACGCTATTGTCGCCGTTTTCCGCCGCTGTCGCTTCCGCGTTCATAATTACGCACAGATACGTCAGTTTGCCGTCGTCGCTCCGCGCGACGAATACTCCGGAATATCCGCTCTGGCGGGTGAATCCGGCGTTCATTCCAATCGCTTTATCGTAAAAATAGTCGGAACGGTAATATTTCGATATCATGCAGTTTCTGTTGCGGATGTTCCTGTTATTATCCGAGTTTGCGGATTCCATAACGTATTTAGGCGTGGAGACTATTTCCATAAAATACGGAATTTCATATGCGTATTTAGCAAGCTTTACCGTATCGGCGGCGGTGGTGTACATTGAATCGTCGTGCATACCCGTGGGGTTAGTATAAAACGTGCCGTTCATGCCAAGTTCCCGCGCCTTATCGTTCATACGTTCTACGAAATTTTCCGCGCTTCCCGACGCGATATAAGCGAGAACATACGCCGCGTCGTTGGCTCCGTTTACAAGCAACGCGTACAGCATTTGTTCCGCGGTAACCTGTTCTCCCGGCTGAAGATCGATGTTGTTTCCGGACGCCTTATCAAGCATTTCTTCAGTGATGGTCGCCGTTTTCAACCTGTCTTCTCCAAGGACTTCAATGGCGACCACGCCGGACATTATCTTAACGATAGAAGCGGGATACGCCGGAAGATTAAGATCTCCCTTTTCGTATAAGACCGCGTCGTTTTCAAAGTTGTATAAGTATGCGAACGCCGCGTGCTCCTGCTCCGGAGGATCAAAGCTTTTTTCCTGCTCGCCGCCCGACGGATCCGCTGGAGCCGCAAAGGCGGGAGCAGCGATTAAAGTCGTCGCGGCTATAGCCGTTATTATTGCCAAAGCGCGGCAAACCGCGCGTCTCTTCCAAAATTTTTTCATCTTCCTTTTCTTTCGCCGTTTTTTATACGAGGCTCAAATAGTTAAGGGCTATTTCTTTTGATTTTTCAGAATCTGCGCTAATCTGAGCGGTCAGCTCTTCAATTCCCGAGAACTTTTTTTCTCCGCGAAGGCGAAGAAGAAGCATAACTTCGGCCTCAACTCCGTAAAGATCGCCCGAATAACCGATAATATGAGTTTCGCAGACGGCCGCGCCATCGTCGGAAACGGTTGGACAGACGCCCACGTTTGAAGCCCCAGGCAGGACGCGGTTCACACCGTCTTTATCCGTAAATTTGACGACCGACGCGTAAACTCCTCTTGCCGGAGTCAAAACGAACGCGGGAAACTTTTGATTTATCGTTGGATAACCGATGGTTCGGCCAAGAGCTTTTCCTCTGACTACGGAAGCGCATATTGAATACGGTCTCCCTAATAGTTTCGCCGCATCCCTCACGTTCCCCGACGAAATAAGAGATCTTATTCTTGTAGAAGACACTCTTTCTCCGTCTACAGTTACGTCGCCTACAGCTTTAAATTCCAAATCTTCAGCTCGGCACAGCCGTTTGAGGTCGGAGACCCCCGCTAACGCGTTCCTGCCGAAACGAAAATCAGCGCCGCATACTATCGCCGACGCGTCCATAGCTCCTATGAGAACCTTATAAAAAAATTCGCTTCCCATCATATCTCGGACCGACTCAAAATCGGAAACCGCGACGTATTCCGCCCCTGCGTCCCGAAGCAGTCTCAGTTTTGTCGCGTCGTCGGTAACGCGGCCTTCTCCTTTGGAGAACGCCCCGTCGTCGGAACGTATAGTCCACGCGCACGCTAGCCCGCCGAGAGCCCGCGCCGCGGAAATTACGCCGGCGTGCCCCAGATGGAATCCGTCGAAAAATCCGAGAGCGACGGAGCGTTTCGCGTCGCCGGCTATGGACGGCGCGCCGGTCATATCGCTAAGTCTGTATATCGTTAAGCCCTTCACAGCGCGCCTCAGATGCCCAGATATTCCTTAATCATCGCCGCCATAAGCTCGTCGCGGTCGATCTTGCTTGCGATTACCCGAGCGTTTCTGTGATTAGTTATATACGTGGGATCCTCCGTCAGGATATAACCGACGATTTGATTTAAAGGATTATATCCTTTTTCCACTAGGGCGTCGTAAACTTCTCTGAGAGCCGCGCGTCTTTCTCTCGCTCTCTCCTCTTCGCGGATGGAAAACGTAATCGTTCTGTTATTTTCAAATTTCGGACACATACTTTTTACCATGCCTTTCCTTTGCAAGCCGTAGAGTCGGAAAATACTATACTGTTTATTATATGTTATAACCTCGGATAAAATCAAGTGGAAAGGGCAAAATGTTATAGATTTGTCACAATTCCGTTCTCGTCGGACCTCATATTATTCTTCGCAATATATAGTTTACCGTTACTGTTAGACGCCGTTATAAAAAAATAATTATTATAAATTACATCACAACAATACAATGTATACATTTTTTTGTAAAATATCGAATAAAATTATAGATTTCTCTTGACATAGCGCGTTAAGAAGCGCTATACTGTAATAGAAGGACTGGGGCGTTTTGATAGACATGATTCGTCTCGGTCGCGATGATTCGATTAGGGAGCGGATAATGAAGCGTAACGGTAAAATATTGATTTCCTCTCTCAAGGGCGGCGTGGGCAAATCTACGGCGGCAAGCTGTATCGCCTCCGCGCTGGCGGGAGAAGGCTTCAAAACCGTAATAGCCGATCTTGATTTCCGCTCCGGAAGCTTGGACATACTTTTCGGGGTTTCAGACCGCGTCGTCTTTACTCTGGACGATTATATTCTCGGCCGATGCTCCGCGAAAGATCTTACGGTCTCCGTAAACGCCGAAGCCGGCGGAGCTCTTATGCTGTGCCCGGCTCCCAGCGAGACGGTGTTCGAATCCCACGGCGCGGATATGTACGGAATGATCCCCTACGCTCTAGAGCGGCTCGCCGAAGAGACAGAGGCGGATTACTTTATTTGCGACACGGGCGCGGACAGCCGCATACCAAAGTTAATAGGAGACGGATTCGCCGAATACGCCGTAGTAGTATGCGAGCAGAGCCGCACGTCGCTGAGAGCGGCGGAAAATACCGCTGAAAAATTAAGCGAATGCGACGGCGTAAAAACGGTCAGATTGCTAATCAACAATTATGACAACGCAGCCGCAAGAAAGAAATCCCGCGCCGGGATACTTGAAATGATAGACGGGTGCGCCGTGAAGTGCATAGGCGTGCTTCCGCGAGACGAAAAACTCGCGGCTATTCAGGACAAGGGACTGCTTCCGAATCGCGATTCGCCCGTTGCGATCGCATCGAGAAACGCAGCCGCAAGAATACGCGGCGTAGAAGTTCCGCTTTTCAGCGGAATGAAGCGTCTCCGCCGAAAAGTAAGATTTTAGATTTCGGACTATTAAACCACTGCGAAAGCAAAAACAGAAAGGATACATTAAAAGATGGACATTGCTCTTATCGCCGACGACACGAAAAAAGAATTGATGACGCAGTTCTGCATAGCGTACTGCGGAATTCTTTCAAAGCACCACATTTGCGCTACCAGTACGACAGGCAGATATGTATCCGACGCTACGGGACTTGAAATAGAGAGACTGCTCGCTGGATCTCACGGAGGGGAGCAGCAGATAACCTCTCGTATTTCATACAATGAGATCGACGTCGTTCTCTACTTCCGAAGCACGATGCCTCATGAAGATCCCGACAATGCGGAATACAATCTACTCCGGATGTGCGACGTTCACAACGTTCCCGTGGCCACTAACATAGCGACGGCGGAAGTATTGGTGTGCGCTCTTGAACGAGGAGACCTTGACTGGCGTGAGATCGTAAACCCGCGTTCGGATTATAACCGTCGCAGACGCGGCTTTAATTATTAAAAGACGAGATAAAAAACGGGATACTTCTGCTCGGCGGGGCCGCCGTAAAGATTATCCCGCTTTTTATGTAATTTTGTCGATATTGTACGTTCTGCAGATAAATTAAATTGAGAAAGGCTGTTTAGGCTTGTGTTAAAAACAATGATAAAATTATCCGCGGCTGCGTTGATCGTCGCGCTGGCGGCGTTGATTACGGGATGCGGCGGGGAAACGTATAATGAAGAAGAGCTGAAAATCGAGGCCGCGAAGCTGATAGAAGCTTCCATAGATATCAATGAAATTTGCTTTGGCCGCGGACTTCCCGCCGATTTTTCAGCTACGGAAAACGGAGGAGAATATAAGGCGGGCAGCGCCGTATACGCGCCGGTGGACGAATCGTCGCCTTACAAATCGGTCGCGGACCTTAAGAACGGTATTTTAAAAGTATATTCGCAAAATTACTCTTCTACTCTGTTCGTGCTTTTATTCGAAGGCGTTTCGGTATCGGCAGGCTCCGGAAACGAAGAAGGACCTAAACAAAACGTCGTTTACGCAAGATATATGGACGGCTATGAAGGCCTCGAGGCTCTTCTCATGAACCCTGAGGATTTGCTTACTCTCGACCGCCTATACGATACTGATAAAATTAACGTTCTCTCTCAGAAGAAAGGCGTCGTCGAGATATCGGTTCCGTCGTACGTAAACGAAGAATACGATAAAGACGTAACTTTTACTTTAGTTTACGAACAAAACGGATGGAGGCTCGATACGCCGACATATTAAAGGCTCCTTCGGAATAGCTTCTATAATAGATATTACTCAGTGAAAGGCGGTATACAGGCCTGTGAAAATAAAGTTAATGATGATCGGAGACGTCGTAGGCTCCGCAGGCGTTGAGTACCTTAGCCGAGGGGGACGTCTTCGACGCGAAGCGGCTGAAAGAGGAGCGGATTTCATAATAGTTAACGGAGAAAATTCGGCCGAAGGTAATGGAATAACGCCCACCTCCGCGCGGGCTCTCCTGGATGCGGGCGCCGACGTAATAACGGGAGGAAATCATACTCTTCGTAAAAAAAACGTTTTTTCTATGCTTGAGGACGGGGATAAGCTTATTCGCCCCGCAAACTATTCTTCAAGGGCTCCCGGACACGGCTTTACTACGGCGCTTGTAAAAGGCTATCGCTTTCTTATTATAAACCTAGCGGGACAGGTATACATGGATTCGCCTTCCTCTCCGTTCGATACGCTTGAAAAAATCCTCGATTCGGAAAAAGGAGGATACGACGCGGCTATAGTAGACGTTCATGCGGAAGCAACCAGCGAAAAGCTCGCGCTCGCACGCTGCTTCGACGGTCGGATAACCGTGGCGGCGGGAACCCATACTCACGTTCAAACCGCCGACGCGTCGGTTTTGCCGGGCGGATGCGGATACATTACCGATTTAGGAATGTGCGGCTCGCACGCGGGCATACTCGGCGTGAAGACGGAAAGCATACTGTTCAAATTCCGCGTTGGCTCGCCGGTAACGTTCGAACCCGCGGAGGGAGACGTTTTTGCTACCGGAGCTGTTTTCGAGATTGAAATGGCCGGAAGCAACGCCGCGTGCATATCCGCTGAAGCGATTAAATTCTAAAGCGAGGAACCGTAATGAAAAATGAAATAAACGGAGCGGCTCAGGAATCTTTACCCGGCGACAAAGGTGAAAACATCGTGTCAAGCAAAAAGGTCGAAGAAGACGCCGCCATGTTAAGTTCTGTTTCGGAGAAAAAAATCGACCGTAAGATCGAGCCGTCTCGGTCGGAACAAATAAATTACAATTCTGAAAAACTTCAAACGGACGATGAATATGAAATAAAAAGAAGAAAACGGATAGAGAGAATGACCGGTAAGCTGAACGCAGTATTATGGACCGCAACTCCGGCTCTTTACGTTATTCTCAGTCATTTTTTCGGAGGCTGGGGAAAGTGGTGGCTTCTTTTCGTTTCCGCTTCGGCCGGGTCGGTTATAATCGATATTCTGAAGGAAATTAACCTCGGCGCGTCGAAAAAGAAAATAAGAGGTCATATTATAGGCCTTACGTGGCTTGTTTCCGTAACGGCGTATTTCTTACTCAGCTTCAGGTTCGGATGGAATATGACTTGGCTTGTTTTTATAGCCGCGACTATTGTCAGCATATTGTTTGGAGACGGAGATAACGACGAGAACGAAGAAGAATAAAACGACGGAGAGGTCTGAATTTGTTATGGCAAGCTTAAGACGGGAAAATCCCGTGGCGGTATTCGATTCCGGAGTGGGAGGCATAAGCGTTCTTCGTACGCTGAGGAAAATACTGCCCCAAGAAAATTACATATATTTTGGAGATTCCGCCAACGCTCCGTATGGTGAAAAAAATGTGGACGAAGTTCGGATTATCGCCTCCGAAGCGGCGCGTCGTCTTATAGAATACGGAGCCAAAGCGATAGTGATCGCCTGCAATACGGCTACCAGCGCGGCCGCCGTTTTTTTGCGGCAGGCATATCCGGACGTGCCGATCATCGGGATGGAGCCGGCGGTAAAGCCTGCGTCGACTGTTTGCGAATCCCCTACGGTTCTCGTCATGGCCACCCCGCTTACCTTAAGAGAAAAAAAGTTTCGAAGTCTTATCGATCGTTGCGGCGGAAAAGCCGAATTTATCGACGTTCCATGTCACGGACTGGTCGAAATGGTGGAACGTGGAATTACGTCAGGCGTTGAAATGGAAGCCCTGCTTCATAGTATACTCGACGGATATCTTTTCGAGCGTAAGGTTGACGCGGCCGTTCTTGGATGCACGCACTATATCCATGCCAGAAAATCTATATGCTCAGTGCTTGGAAAAGAAGTCCGAGTATTCGACGGAGCCCTCGGAACTGCTTGCGAAGTAAAGCGTCGCCTTCGCGAGGCAGATTTGCTTAACAATACTAAAGACAACGCCTTAGGAAGCGTTGAAATATATAACTCCGCGAAAGATCATGACAAAATGTTAGATTTGTCGTACAGGCTTCTTGGTTTGGAAGAGTAGAAAGTAAAACGATATTTGTGCAATATAAACAAAGTCTCAACTATTTTGTTGGGACTTTTGTCAATTCCCTTTTTACGTTAGTTTAGTTTATAATATAGTTACAAATTATAACAAGAAAGGTAACGTACAAACAAATGAAGATTAAGAGAATCATATCCGCGGCGATAGCTGGAGCAATGCTCTCTGTCCCGACTCCCGCGGTCTTCTCAGGGGGAAAGGCAGAAATGCCGTTCAAAGACGTGGGGAGCGGAGCGTGGTTTTACGAACCTATCAAACAGATATACGACAAAGGCTACATGGAGGGAGTGGAAAAAGACCGGTTCTCTCCCGACGGAGGACTTACGAGAGCGCAGTTCGTCACTATACTCTGCCGGATGTCCGGGGGAG
>CATKFO010000014.1 GCA_949747515.1 uncultured Eubacteriales bacterium | reverse complement strand
TTTTCAATGAGCCGCTGTCTTTCGCCTTTCGGCTTACCGCTCTCGCGGACAGCTCACTTAGTATACCACTTCTTCCCCTCTTTGTCAATACCTTTTTTTATTTTTTTCACTTTTTTTTCGTTTACCTTTTTTTTATCCCTTGCTTCTTCCTCCCCTATCCCTTCTCCTCCCCTTATTTTATTACTATTTTCTCCTCTTTTTTTTGAATAATAAAAGGAGCCGAAAACTATACGTTCCCGACTCCTTATTATAATTTTTTTAATTACTTGCGTTCGCTCCATTTATATTTTTTAAGCGCCGCGCTAAAGATCGAGCATACCAAAACTCCGGCTATGCCTATAACGGCGAACGTCAGCGCCGCGCCGGAGCCTTTGCCGACGCCGAACATAAGAGCCGGCAAGCCGTTTTTCGGCTGAACAGACATAAACGGCTCGAAAACCTCGTCAACTAATATTCCGCCGATTAAATAACCCATGGGAATTGTAAAAAACTGAAGCATATTTCGGCAAGAATAAACCCTGCCTTGCATCTCGAGCGGTATTTCGGTGCGAAAAATAACGTCCATATTCGCGTTCATGTACGGTATAGACAGCCATCCGAGAACTGCGCCAAGGCTCCACTCGAATGGAGTTCTCCCAAACGCGAGCAGAAAATTTTCCGTGCTCATCGAAATAAACAGAGCGGCGCATATTGCTCTTACTCTATTTTTGGGAGCGGGTAAAATTATAGCTAACACGCTGCCCAAAAGAGTAGCGACTCCGACGCAGGCGTTTACAGTTCCAAGAACAGCATCTCCGCCGTTATCCTTTGATAAGAGCATGGCCGGCAGGGCCGCGCTGTAAACTGACGCAATAAGATTTATGCAGGCCAAAAACGTTATTAATTTTAAGACTATCGGAGTTTTCTTAAGCCATGCTATTCCTCTGCGGGCGGATATCAAAACGGACTCGTGGTTCTCGCGCGGTTCTGATACCGGAGCCTCGGGAACGTCTATGAAAGCAGCCAGCGCCGCAAAGGCGACTGCAAAAGTAGCGAGATCGACGAAGATTACGCTTTCAATACCGGCGAATGAGAAAATGGCCGACGCTCCTATCGGAGTCAGAATAGAATTAAGCGATTGCGAGAAAGAACGCAGTCCGCTCGTTTTCTGATAGTGTTCTTTCGATATCATCAGCGTGGCCGCGACTTCGCTCGCAGGCTGCTGGAACGTATTCATAAGTCCGTTCAGCGCGTTAACCACATATAGAACCCACGGAAAAAGATTTCCCGTTCTTATCAGAATCAAAACGACGAACGTGCTTACGGCGGCTACAAAATCGCAGACAAGCATAGTTTTCTTTTTATTCCACTTGTCGCTAAGAGCTCCGGCAAATACGCTCATAGTTACGTATGGAGCGTAAGAGCAAACGGTCAAAAGCGCGGTTTTCAGCGCCGAACCGCTTTCAAGATAGAGCTGCAGGACCAACGCGTAGCTCGTCATACCGCTGCCAAGCGAGGAAAGTGACTGCGTGCTCCAAAATAAAATATAGTTTTTAAGTTGTTTTATTGATTTCATATCGACTTTGCCTTTCATTTTTTATTACTGAAAATGCAAAGTCCGAGGACAAATTACATCCTCCATGCAGCGTCCTCAAACCTTGCATGGAGAAAAAGCAATGCAGAGTCTCATATTTTCCTCCTTCTTATTTTTCTTATTTATACTGATAGCAGCATGTCGTAATATTTTATATAAAAACCTTTTTTTAAAGCTGTGAAAAGCCTTTATCCATTCTTCCGGGAAGCCGTATTCTCTTTCCACTTTTCAAGCGCGGGAATTAAAGGAGGCGATATTTCCTCTGGTAAATCTTCCGGATAGAAAAACTTAAGTTCTTCAACCTCAGACTCCTGCGCTTTCAATTTTCCTGAAAAATCTTTGCAAATATATACTATATCTATATTTGAGACTTCGTCGCCGTTTGGATATACATAATGCGTCTCTTTTCCTGAAAACACTCCGAACAGTTCTAATAAATTCGCCGTCAATCCCGTTTCTTCAAAAAGTTCCCTTTTCGCCGCGTCTTCGACATTTTCGTCAAGCTCGACGGAGCCTCCGGCATACCCCCAACAGAGGTTATCCTTTCTTTTCTGCAGAAGAATCATTCCATCGCTATTTTCAACGATAACGCTCGCTCCTACTTGGATCAGCGGTCTGTGACCGACAATTTTTCTCAAATCTAAAATATAGCTCGTAAAATCGCCCCCCCTTTATATACGAACATAAAAGTTTCCGAGCGTCGAAAAAACAATACATCTTATAAAGAAATTCCGGTAAGCTCGCCTATTTTTCTGGTAACTCCGTATTCTTCCGGAGGATCTATCGTTCCGTTCGCCGCCGATACGACTTCACGAGGCGCCGTTCGTACCGCGTATGCTTCGTCCGCGGCCTCAAACATAGGAATATCGTTAAAATTGTCCCCAAACGCCACCACCCTCTCGCTTCCTGTAAGCCGTTTGAGCTCCTCTACGGCGCTTTTTTTCGAGGCCAAAGCTGAAAACGCCTCCAAATACCAAGCGTCGGAATATGGATCGCCGTAACATTCTACTCTAATCCCCTTTAAACTCCGGCAAAGAGCGGCGGCGGACTTCACCGCTTCCTTTTCCCCTATAACGCAAAAATATACGGGCGTCCCAAGCGCTAAATTAACCGCTTCCTTTTCATGCAGATCTGCAGCGCGGTCCGCGGAAGCATACAACTGCTCACGCGTAATTTTATCGAACGGCTTGCCGAACTTTTCGCGCCGTTCACGCATAAAGTTTTCCATCGCCGCGCAGGAAATACGCTCGTAGCAAGTGTGAAGCTTGCCGTTTCCGTCGAGAAAATAATAAAAAGGAGAAAGACCAGCGTCGTTAATCAATCGCGCGGCCTCCGAAAAAGTCGAAACGGAAAGTTCTCTCACGGATACGTAACGATTTTCCGGAAAGCTGTACAGAAGAACTCCGTTCATAAGAGCGACGGGAAGATAACGAGGGACCGGGTCAAGTATTTTTCCGACCGTGCATAGCGTCCGGGCCGTGGCAAAGGTCGCCGATACGCCCGCCTTTGCAAAAATCCTTAGATGCTCCGCCGCGACGTCCGGGATTTTCGCTCCGCCGCCGAAAAGCGTGCCGTCGAGATCGCTGACAAAAAGCGCGTTTTTATAGTCTTCTTTCATAAACTTCCGTATCCTCGTCCTACAGTTTCGCCGCGAACTCGCCGAGCATAACGGCCAGAGGCAGTGTAAACGTGCATAATATGCTAGTAAGCCCAACAAGTCGTGAAGCGTATCCCGGGTTGATGTTATACATTTCGCCGAACATTGTAACGATAGAAGCGGACGGCATGGCCGCCATAACCGTGCCGAACACCACGTAAAATGAGTCGAGTCCTAACGCCTTAAGCGCGAAGCATACTAAGGCGGGCATGAAAATCAGTTTCAAAAACGCCGCGTAATAATTTCCTTTATTAAGAAAAAGTTTTTTCAGAGATCCCGTCGCCAGCAAAGCCCCCGTTATAAGCATCGACACCGGAGTACACAGGGCCGCCAGATACGACGCGAACCGCCCTGCAAAATCGGGAAGCCTGAACGGCAGCACGAAAAGAACCAATCCTATTACGCTTGGAACCGTTCCGAAATTGAAAAATATTTTCTTCGGCGTTAACTTTATATCGTCTCTCCCGCGAGACAGAATAAACATTCCCCACGTCCATATAAACAAGTGAAATCCAATAAGATAAAAAGCTCCGCAGAACAGTCCGTCTTTTCCGTAGAGACTCTCAAGTATTGGAAAGCCTATAAATCCGCAATTCGTAAAAACCGTGGCGAACTCGGCGATCTTTCGCTCGTCCGCGTCTCTGAAAGGGCGCGAAGTAAGATACGCCGCGACGCCCATAAAAGCGTGTAGTCCAATGCTTAAGCTGAGAATAATCAGCCCTTTTTTCAAATTTTGAGCCGTATACTCGAGGGATAAAAGA
The DNA here is from genome assembly GCA_949747515.1 of uncultured Eubacteriales bacterium. GTDB lineage: Bacteria > Bacillota > Clostridia > Oscillospirales > CAG-272 > RUG11130. The sequence goes on along the minus strand of CATKFO010000014.1, from coordinate 4,775 downwards.
GATGAAATTATCAGCATGGGCTGCCCCAACTGAACGATAAGCGTGGAAAGTTTTTTTGAAAATCCGTCGTCTATAAGTCCTTTTTTCCGGCAGAAAAAGCCGGCTGCAAGAAGAAGAAATAAAGTAACGACGGTATTCAGCAAGGATATGTAGTTCAAAACGGTTTGCCTTTCGATATAAGATTACGACTCAAATTCCGCATATACGAACAAACGGGATACCCCCTATTCGCCCGCTTCTCCCGAATTATATTCGGAATTTTCAGCCGAAGTAATTTTTTTCTCATTAAACTCCTGATCGTTAGAGCCAAGGCCGCATATACGGTCGAACACAAATCTCGCCGCCGCGCGATATTCCTTAACGCCTCCCCCGGTCAATCCAAGCTCTTCATACTTTATAAGCTCGCCGAAAATAACGCGGTTACGTCGAAAAATTCTCGTACGGCGGCCGACGTTATCGATGAAAGCCGGCAAAACGTCCGCCTTCGTATGATAAGCGATCAATCCAAGACCGCCTTTCACCTCCGTTTGCCGAGGATCGACGCGCGGACAGCGTGTTCCCTGCGGAAATATTCCGAGAACTTCCCCGTTTTCTATAAACGAAATGGCGGTCTTAACGCTATGAACGTCGGAGCCTCCTCTATTGACGGAATAAGCCCCCAACGCTCTCAGCAGCGCGCCGAACAAAGGAATACGAAACAACTCCTTTTTCGCCATATATCTTATCTGCCTGCCCCCCATAGCTTCCGACAGAACGAGCACGTCCGTCAGCGAGGTATGGTTACAGGCAAGTATGAATCCGCCGGACGGAATATTTTCAGCTCCATCGACCCGTACTCTAAAAGCCGTTTTAACGGGACGCCGAAAAATTTTATAGAACCTTCGGTAAAAAGCAGACATATCTACAACCGTGCCTTTACTTAGAATTTAAGTTATATTTCTGATTTTGCAGATCGGATTTAAAGATTTAGGCTATTCGCTCTCCGGCTTAAATATCAAGGCAAAAACCAACGACCCGCTATGCTTTTGTAAAGCGGTCTCATAAATTTTTCATCAGCCCTATAATATAATCGGCGGATTCCTCAATCCCATAATCGTCGTTTACAAAGTTTACCGCGTCCTCTGCGGGCACGCAGGGAGATGCTTCTCTTTCTCTGTCTTCCCGATCCCTCTCGACAATATCCCGTAAAACCTCGTCGTATGGCTGCGCCATTCCCTTCTCTTCAAGCTCTATAAAACGGCGGCGCGCTCTCGCCTCGGGAGTGGCGGTCATAAACACCTTAAGCTCTGCGTCGGGTATTATAACGGTGCCGATATCGCGCCCGTCCATTATGACTCCGCCTTTTTTCGCCAAGTCCTTTTGCAGCTTAAGAAGAAATTCACGCACGGGCGGAAGCTTCGACACAGCGGACGCATACATAGAAGCCGCGGGAGTACGGATGCTGTCTCCTACGTCTTTACCGCAAAGATATACCTTCTGCACTCCGTTTTCATAGGCGAGTTTAATATCTATTTCGGACAGGCACGCGACGATAGCGGCGCAGTCGTCTTGAGATATGCCGCGCTCGTAGGCGTAAAGTCCAACCGTACGATACAGAGCGCCCGTATCAACGTATACGAGCCCTGTTTTAGCGGCGATTCGCTTAGCGATAGTGCTTTTCCCCGCTCCGCTGGGACCGTCGATAGCAACTCTAATTTCTTTTATATCTTTCACAATTATAACCGTACCTTTCATGACGCCCTTTTTTACCGCTTACCAGACTCTCGCATTTGATAAGCCGCTTCGGCGACGCAATTAAGTATAGTTTAATTTTATCACAGTTAGCCGTAAAATACAATAGGAATGCGAAACGGTTCCGGTTAACTAATGATTTTAACCAAGACAACATCGACAAGTCAAATATGCGCCGACGAGCGGAACTCCGTCTTTCTCTCGACTTAGCGCGGCGCAGGCTCTTCATTTTGAGAGGCGCGAGCATATCTGTAGGAAAACTCTGCTTCAAGGGATGCCGAAGCGGGATTGAAGACGCTTCAAATGAAGTTTGAGGTAACAAAATCCCGCGGGAGACTTTTGCCGCCGCTATAGCTTTTCACACTTCTTGCCTTCGGCATGAAGTTGTAAGCTTTTTTCCAGAAAAAAGCTTGTAGGGAATATATACTTTCTTTTAAAAAAGAAAGTAAACAAAGAAAATTAAAGAATAGCTCGCTTCGCAATGGATCGTCGCAGCTTGCGGGCAAGCCGCTCTCGTCAGCTTGTTGAAATGAAGTATGCTTCAACAGCTATATGAGAAGCGGTCAAAATGGGGAGTTCGCTCAGCTTGTGAAGATTAGCGGGAACCGGAGGGGGGCAAAGGATGGGAGTTAGAGCGGATCTCTTCTATGTAAACAGTATGAAAACAACATAACCTCACAGTGAATAATCGTTGTGGCCGTCATATCATCGCTTGAATCGCATAACAACTCGCGTCTGCTTTATATTGCGTGAGCAAAAGAATTCGGCGCAAGCGCTCCTTTGAGAAGCATAAGCATATCTGTAGGAAAGCTTCGTTTCAAGGGCTGACGAAGCGGGATTGAACGACGGCTTCATTTGAAGCTTAAGGGAGCAAAATTCCGCGGGAGGCTTTCGCCGCCGTCATGGCTTTTTGAAATAAGATTAAAAAAAGATCCTGATTCATTTTAAAAATAACACAATTTTCACCGCTTTCCGACAAAAATATATCATATACAATATAAAATGAAGATCGCTTCAGCAGACTCACTCTCGAAGACAAAAATATCGCGGTCGTTTAGTAAAAAGAGCTAAACGATCGCGATTTTAACTAAGTCCGGTTAAAGGGCGACTTCCGTCCTCGCAAGCATTTTGCGAAGCTCTCCGTCAGATATGCTGGTAGTGCGCCCGCGTTCGTATTCCGCGTCAACCATTTCCTTTATTTTTGCAACTCTCTCGTCGCGCTTGTCAAACGAGCCGCCGTCTATTATGGCGTTCAGTCTATGAGCGATGCCGGAAAGTCCGCTGCTCTGCCCCACCGCTACAGACGCGGGGCGGCCAAGCAGTTTCTCAGTGTTAAATATGTTGTATATTTCCTCATCCTTCATAAGTCCGTCGGCGTGAATGCCCGCGCGGGTAACGTTAAAGTCAGAACCGACGAACGGAGTTCTCGGAGGAATAGAATAACCTATCTCCTTTGTAAAATAATCCGCGATTTCAGTGATAACGGGTAAATTCATTCCGCCGTCGTCTCCTCTAAGAGAGGCGTACTCCATCACCATAGCTTCAAGCGGACAATTACCCGTCCGTTCGCCTATTCCAAGCAGGGAGCAATTAACTCCGGACGCCCCGTATAGCCATGCGGTAGCGGCGTTTGTAACGACTTTGTAGAAATCGTTGTGCCCGTGCCACTCGAGCATTTCAGAGGGGACGCCCGCGTAATGCATAAGTCCGTAAACAATTCCGGGAACGCTCCTCGGCAACGCGGCGCCAGCGTACGATACCCCGTAGCCCATAGTGTCGCAAGCCCGTATTTTAACCGGTATTCCGTACTCTTCGCTTATCTTTTGAAGCTCCGTAGCGAATGGAACGACAAATCCGTAAAAATCCGCTCTGGTAATGTCCTCGAAATGGCAGCGGGGACGTATTCCCAAATCCATAATCTGACGGATAACGGAAGTATACTTTTCCACCGCGCCCCGTCTGGTCAGTCCAAGCTTGTTATAAATATGATAATCAGAGCAGGAGACGAGCACTCCCGTTTCCTTAATTCCGAGAGATTTGACCAGTTCGAAATCCTTTTTGGACGCGCGTATCCACGTAGTTATCTCCGGAAATTCAAATCCGAGGGCCATGCACTCTTCAAGAGCGCGGCGATCCTTTTCAGAATACACAAAAAATTCGGATTGACGGATAACGCCGCGCTCCCCTCCCAACTTATGCATAAGGGTAAAAAGATCGACTATCTGCTTAACGGTAAACGGCTCCATAGACTGCTGTCCGTCGCGAAACGTCGTATCCGTAATCCATATTTCCGGAGGCATATTTACAGGAACGAATCGATGATTAAAAGATACCTTAGGAACGGATTCATAATCAAAAAGCTGTCTGTAAAGGTTAGGCGTTTCCCTCTCCTGAAGAGAATAACGGTACACGGATTGCTCTATTAGGTTAGTATGAGGGCAGTAACCCACTGAAATTTCTCTGTCGTCATGCTGATCGTGATCAAAATCGAGCTTGCCGTCGTTTCTGGTTTCTTTAACGTCTTTTACTTTGTTTTCCATACCGCATTTCTCCATTTCATAAATCGAGACGGCTTCGTTTTCTCCGCCTGCTTCCGCAAATATTCCGATTTATTCGTTATATATTGAAATTGTATCACCGTTGTTGAATTATGTCAAGCGCAAAAGTGCAAAAAAGTTCGATATCGCCTGTTTTTACTCTCAAAAATGCAAGCTGTGAATTGATATTATGCACTTTCAGCATTTATCTATATGAAAAAAGTCATATCAGCTTCACATTCAACGGTTTTCACCGTTTACCGCTAAGCTAAAATATGACGTAAAAATAAAAAAACACCCGGCAGGGCGACGTTTTCAAAATATAAGGGTGAATGATGGGAGTCGAACCCACGACCTCCAGGGCCACAACCTGGCGCTCTAACCAACTGAGCTACATCCACCATAGTTCGTACCTTGGGGGATTCGAACCCTCGACCTACTGCTTAGAAGGCAGTTGCTCTATCCGGCTGAGCTAAAGGTACTGGAGCGGGTGATGGGAATCGAACC
>CATKFO010000013.1 GCA_949747515.1 uncultured Eubacteriales bacterium | reverse complement strand
GAATCGCTGCAGCTTGACTGCAAATATGCAGGCAAACTGCTTTCGTATGCTTGTTGAAATGAAGCATACTTCAACAGCTGTTTGAGAGGCTGTCAAAATATAGCGTTCGCTCAGCAGACGGAGTTGAGCTACAGACAAATTTGGTTCAAAAAGCAACGCGTTAGTATTGTAATGTTTACGGTTTGCTTTCGATAAACCTTGCGATAACTCAATTATTTCACTATGCACGCCTGCCTAACATCTCGCGTCTGCTTTATACGTCGTGAGCGAAAGTTACGCCTAAGAGCGGCGCAAGCTCTACATTTTGAGAAACGCAAGCATACCTGTAGGAAAGCTTCGTTTCAGGAGATACCGAAGCGGGATTCGTATTGCTTCATTCCAGCGTAGCAGGACGTAATCCCGCGCGAGACTTATGCCGCCGTCATAGCTTTTTTGCTCGCCTTTTTTCTCGAAAAAAGCTCGGGGGGATTATAGCCATTCTTTTCGAGGAAGAAACGATTTACTTTCTTTTTAGAAGTGAATGAATCATTATAAGTAAGAACGGACGCGGCTCAATCAACCGCGCCCGTGCTTCTTTATAAAAGAAATATTTCTAGAGTATTATGCAAATGAGTCCTGACGCTCCGTCGTTAATAACCTTCGACAGAGTTTCTCCCAACTTCTCTCTCGCGTCGTCCGGCATATGATCCAATTTGGCGTGTAGTCCTTCGTTTACAAGCTCATATATGGACTTGCCGAAAAGGTTAGTATCCCAAATACTCTGCGGGTCTTCCTTAAATTCGTCGAGTAGGAATTTTACAAGTTCTTCCGATTGCTGTTCGGTACCCACTATAGGATTAAGTTCAGCTTCTATTCCCGCGCGAATCATATGAATAGACGGCGCTGAAGCTCTAAGACGAACCCCGTATCCGCCGGCCTGCTTGACTATCTCCGGCTCGTCGAGAGTAAGATCGTCGGCCGTAGGCATTACGATTCCATATCCTCTTTCGTTAACCGAATCAATGGCTTCGGCAAATCTGTCGTACTCCTTCTTCATTTCCGCAAGAGAACGGAGAGCCGAAAGCATGTCAGCCTCGCTGCTCATAGGGATGCCTGTCATTTCGCCTATGATTTTGTAGAAAAGACGATCCGGAAGTTTTACTTTGACGACTGCCGACCCGCGTCCCATATCTATGCTGCCAGTAACCACGGAAGCAAGCTCATGACCTCTTTCTTCCATTTCTGCATTTATGTTCTTTTCAAGAGCTTCTCTGAACGCAGTAGTTTCGCCCGCCTTAGAAATTCCAGAGGCCGCCGATGAAATACTGTCCGTCAGAGAACGGCGAAGCCAGTGATAGCCTTCGAGCACGCCGGTCCATACTGGCAATTCCACAGACAGTTCTCTTACTGGAAATTCGCGTACTATGAGCTCAAGGATTCCAGCTATATCGTCGTCGTTAAGATCGAGACAGTTTACAAGAGCCACAGGCGCCCCGTATTTAGCCTCGAGGGACATGGCGAGCTGCTCCGCCTCCTCAGATTCAGGAGCTGAAGAATTAAGCACTATAGCGTACGGTTTTCCAAGCTCGTTCAGCTCGGACGCGACCCTTTCCTCGGCCTCCTCATAATTTTCGCGCGGAATCTCGCCGAAGCTTCCGTCGCAGGTTACAAGAATACCGATGGTGGAATGATCCTCAATAACCCGTCTTGTTCCCATTTCAGCCGCAACGTTAAACGGGACGGACTCTTCCTGCCAGGGAGTATGCACTTGACGCATCTCTCCTTCTTCAGTATCTCCTAATATTCCCGGAACAAGATATCCGACGCAGTCAACCATTTTTACGCGCATGGTCGCTCCGTCGCCAAGCTTTATTTCCACAGCCTCGTCCGGAACAAATTTTGGCTCGGAAGTCATAACTGTTCTTCCTCCCGCGCTCTGGGGAAGCTCGTCGCGCGCTCTTTGTCTGTCGTAGTCGCCTTCAATATTAGGAATTACGGTAGTTTCCATAAACTTCTTAATAAATGTGGACTTTCCGCATCTGACGGGCCCTACTACGCCGATGTATATGTCTCCGTTCGTCCTTTGGGCGATATCAGCGTATATATTATTGTTCATTTTCTTCTTTCCCTCCGCTTTGTTTTTTATGCGTAAGTATCTTTACTAAAAGCTATGCGTAAGAAAGCAAAGTTATGACGGAATATAAACGCGAATTGTGAATTGAATACTCCTCTTTAAGCGACAAAATATTTTTTTATTCTTTTTTTGCTTGCATTTCCAAATTATATTTGATATAATATGTATATAAATAGTTCAGACGGTGAACGTTCGCACGGAATATTCCGCCGCCAGACATATATAGAGTAATCCGACGGATACTCTAAACGGATATCGCGTTTTATTCGGTTTACGATTTTGTAATGAGCCGAAATTAACGCTATCTCCGGAAAAGGCGTGGTGAAAATTATGTTTAATGTTAACGATGTCGTAAAGTACGGCGCCAACGGCGTATGCCGAATTGTAGACATATGCACTCAATCATTCGGAAACGGCGATACGGAATATTATATTCTTCGTCCTGTCAGAGCTAAGGACTCTACTTATTTTGTTCCAACTCAAAGCGAGGCTCTTGTTTCAAAAATGCAGAATCTGCTGTCAGCGGAAGACGTATATTCGCTGATCGACGATATTCCATGCTGCGAGGCCGAGTGGATTGACAACGATAAAAAGAGAGCTGAAGAATACTCTTCTGTAATTGCTTCTGGAAACCGCCGCAGTATTATCGGCGTAATTCGAGCTATCCACAGCAGAAAAAACTTGCTTGAAGGAATGAACAAGCGGTTGCATGTGGCGGACGATAAACTGATGAGAGACGCCGAGCGCATTATTAACGATGAATTCGCAACTGTGCTTGGTATCGAGCCCTGCGAAGTAAATACGTTTATAACCAACAGGTTAAATTTGGCGTAAAAATGAATCGACTCCATCCGTAAGATAAAACGAGGACTGACCAACAACTTGTAAGGCTTCAATATTTAGCGCAGTTTCAAAATTAAATATCTGACAACGTACGTTATATATTATAGTAATAGGATTTGCCGTTCCACTTGCGTGGGGCGGTTTTTCTTATATGTGTTTTAATCTTATAAAAAAATATATTCGATCGCCGCAATGTACCGACAATATAATTTGAAGCGATAATACAAATAATATGGTTTATATTTAATATATTATAGTGTAAATCATGTGAGAAGCAACTACCTCGACAGAATATGCCGACGAGTTGGCAACATACGTATTGATGAAAGCCGGTTAGCGCTATCGTAGGCCGGCAGCTCGAATAATAAATTACGACTGTAAAACGAAAAAAACGGAACAATCCAAACAAACGTCGGATGTTCCGCTTCTTCGCGAACTCTCTGCTATTCGCATTGGAGCTTAAATTCTTCCGGTACTCTCAAAAGTCAAATCTTAAAATGTCCGCGTACCGGAATTTTGGCTTCTCGCCTTGTCGTCGTCTCCCAGATGTCAAAACCCGCTGTCAAATACTGTAAAGTCAAAAGCCTGTTGTCGGTGCCAATGATGTCGTGTCTAACCATGAAGTCAATCCAAAGGAGTCAGAACAATGCTGTCAATACCAGAGATGTCGTTTATAACTACGCGATAGCCAAGGTCTTTCTCAAAATGTCAAAATATTTTAGGCTCCGCGATGTTACCAATGTAATAATGTAGTAATTTGCCGGTCCAAACCGACGGATTTAGTGAGTATCCTCTCTTGTGTCTTCCAACTTGTCGACAACGCCGAATCTTACGGCTTGTACCTTAGCGGTAAGCTTATATTTACCGGTTTCGGCTTTTATAGAGTTATCTGAAAATCCAAATATGTTAGTACTTGAAGACAGAAGCTGCCATTCCTTCACCAAACCTATGTTATAACCCGAGAGTTTCTCAAGCTTAACATAACCGTATCTGTATGTTGTTCCCAACTGAGCGGTAGCGCTTACGTCTATTTCGATATAAGTACCGCTGCAATCAAGCGTTACTGAAAATGTTCTTGCATTTTCCCAAAGAGGCTGTATTCCATACGACTGGGGCGATACGCCGTCGTCTCCTTTCTCGTCCTGACCTGAAGATTGCAGAGCCTGCAAAGGCTGAATCAACGTGGTGAAAAGAAGAATGAAGCTGAGCAGAATCGCAGTCGATCTGTTTTTGATTTTTGACATTTTTTGATGTCCTCCTAACCTGTTATACTAATACTACGAATGAGAAGACCATTTTACTACATCTTTTTTCAATTTTTTTCGATTTTTTTTATTTTTTTATGTTTTCCGCGATTTTTATAACTTCCTTCTCGTCAAGCGTTGAGTCGACATATATTGAAAAAGAATCGTTTCCAAAAATTAATGAACAATATTCTGTGCCCGAGTCACTTTCAAGAATATATGCGTCGTATCCGTTGATTTCGGTAGTTTTAATTACATTATATTCTTTATCAGCCATGATTCCCACTTTAGAAGTCTTACAAATTTTTATAAAAATATATTCTCCGGTACCGTTAGTATAATTATATTTTCTTATCGTATTAAATTCACTTTTATCCTTCAGATCAAAACCGTCTGGGATATATCCAATATTAATTTTGCTTATATCCATATCCGATGATTTGCCGCTTCCGCTTTTGTCAGAAAAATCAAATTTTACATAGCTGTCGTACCATTCGATAAATGTGTCCGCCACAGCCGCTCTAACTTTATCGTTTGTCGCGAGCAATGCGAAAGAAACCGATACAACGCAAAGCATGGCTACCGCCGCGCGTTTGAAATAAACGAAATACAAAGAACTGCGATATTTTTGTTCCTTAATTTTGCGCTTGATCCGCTTTATTTCCTTTTTAGGAATAGGAAACCTTTTGTTTAGCTCTTCGAGGGAAGGCTCGTTTTTCATCTCCTTTTCCGCGTATTCACAGAAGGCTGATCTGAGAATACCGTCGAAAATATCCTCATTCAGATTTTTATACATAAATGTTCTCCCTTTTCAAAGCCTCCCGTAAAATTTGCTTTCCACGGAATATTCTTTGATTTACAGTCTTGTCCGACAAATTCATAACCTTCGCAATTTCGCGTTCAGTCAGACCGTTTACGTATTTCAGCAGACATACGTCTCTGTACGTGTCTTTGAGAGAATCTATTGCTTTTACGATAATATCGTATGTGTCTTGTCCAATAACCACTTCGCTTGGACCGCTTGTTACAAAGTTGTCTTCGGTGATACTTTCTTCAATAGACAAAGTTTGATTTTGTTTTCTTTTAAGGAAATCAAGGGCTTTGTTTTTAGCGATAACTCCGCAAATATTTCTCGCATGCATTTCATCGTCCATATTGATCAAGCTTAAATTGTCTATTATACTCATCATTGAGTCGTGCACTATATCTTCAACATCCTGTTCGCTCTTTAAAATCACTCCAGCCTTATACGCCATGTAAGGGTAAAACTTTTCATAAATTTCGGTTATTTTTTCTTTTTCCTCGTTGCTGTCAACCATTGACAGGTATAATGATAACATTTCCTGTATTCACTTTCTTTGATAGAAATATTTCTACGACTTTCTCGCCAAGCGGCAAACGTATTATAGAACACGCTTTTTTGCAATTCAATTCAAAAGACAGCTTTATTATAACAATAAAATAATATTTAGTATACGTTAATTGAGGAAAATTTTTCCTAATAAATTTATAAGGATCGTACTATTAGGCTTTGGCAAATATACAGAAAATCAAAAAAGGATCGCTAAAGAGCGCCGTTTCCGTTAAAATTGGCGCTTTATGGCGATTCTGCTGATTATTTTATAAATCGACCTTATATCGTTTAAAAAATGTTCTCCACCTTAATAATAAAGACTTAATCGCTTCGGAGATATTAGTTTTTGAAGCTCCGGCTTTTTTCAAGGCGCGAACAAAAAGACGCCCGCGCCTTAAAACCATAAAGCCTTAATTATGGAACAGTTAAGCGATAAGTCGACCCTCGCTTCGATGCAGATCGTCATACGCGCTCATATTCTGTCTCAGACGCCGCTCTCTTCTCAGCGCTCTTCCAATAATCCTTGATATGGTATATTTCAAGAGCATGATGAAGTTCGTCGTCGATTTCGAAAAACTCTGCGATTCTTTCGGGAGGAATCCCATAAACCGCGCACAAATTACACAGCGTATCAAGCTCGGGCGTTGATTTGCCGTGTTCGATATTACGGATTGTTTTTTCATCGCAATCCATAACGTTTGCCACAAGTTTCAGAGTCATTCTCAATTCTTTTCTCATGTAGTGAAGAAACGATCCTAATTCTTTTTTGTCAATCATCTTTAACGTCCTTTTTCTTTTTATTTTATAAAAAATTTTTGTCTTTTAAAAGGAAGCGAACTACCGGTTTGCGCTCTGGCATGCAGAAAATTCGACAAGTATACTAAAGAGACTGGACTGCAAATCTACAGACAAGCTACGGCGAATATTTTGCTGAGCGAATTATTCAAGGTTTCTTTGCCTATTTTCTTTATGGCAAGAAAGTATAACTTCTCTCGCTTTTTTTGGAAAAAAAGCTGAGCAAAACAGCTGTAGCGGCGGCATAAGTCTCCCGCGGGATTATGCTCTGCTACGCTGGGATTAAGAAATACGAATCCCGCTTCGGTATCTCCTGAAACGAAGCTTTCCTACAGGTAAGCTCACGTTTCTCAAAATGAAGAGCTAGCGCCGCTCTTCGGCGTAACTCTCGCTCACGCCGTATAATGCAGACGCGAGGTGTTATACAGGCGTATACGTTAATGAAGTAACCTTAATTATCGCAAGTTTTATAGAAACTCAACCGTAAACATATGATACTAACGTATTGCTCTTGGAACCCAATTTGTCTGTCGCTCAACTCCGATATGCTGAGCGAACGCTATATTTTGACAGCCTATCAAACAGCTGTTGAGGCTTGCTTCATTTCAACAAGTATACGAAAGCAGTTTGCCCGCAAACTGCGGCGATTTTTTTGCGAAGCGAATTATACTAAGCTTTCTTTGATTACTTTCTTTCTGGAAAGAAAGTATAAAGTTTCTCTCGCTTTTTTCGAGAAAAAAGCCGAGCAAAAAAGCTGTAGCGGCGGCATAAATCTCGCGCGGGATTATGTTATGCTGCGCTGGGATGAAGCAATACGAATCCCGCTTAGTCATCTCCTGAAGCAAAGCTTTTCCTACAGGTAAGCTTTCGTCTCTCAAATTGAAGAGCTAGCGCCGCTCTTCGGCGTAACTCTCGCTCACGCCGTATAATGCAGACGCGAGGTGTTATACAGGCGTATACGTT
>CATKFO010000012.1 GCA_949747515.1 uncultured Eubacteriales bacterium | reverse complement strand
TTTGCAGGTTCTTTTTTATTTTCCTTACCTTTCCACCTTTTTTTATTGAAATTAATATTTATTCATTTACTTTGAATTTTAAATTCGAAACATTCGCCGGCGAATTGTTTACGGCGCACGGAAGGTGCGTTAATTTGAGTTACTTTGGAGAAAAAGAAAATTGTGTGATTGCTGAGAAACTAAAAAAAGAAAAGGACATGAAATATAAATTGGAACAGGTATTTTCTGAGCGGACTGACAATGGATATAATAATTTTATGTGCTGTGTTAACAAATGAAGAGTTGTTTTCGCATAGATCTGTTTGCTAAATTCAATTTAAACGGGTATAGAAGAGCGGTGACGAACATGGATTTGATGAACCAAAGAAAGCGAGGATAACAAGTAGATTTATTTTTTAGTACGATGCCATAAAAATAAAAAGTATTTTTATCAGGGAGTTTTCATTGCATGCTGCCATAGGCAGCGCGTAACGCCAATTATTAAAAGGTTAGAAATGCTTGCTTCCGCTTATAAAACTTTAAGAGACAAAAAAACTTGCGCGCCGAGGATAGCATTATATTCTTAACGTGCAAGTTTTTAGCTCTCAATTATTACCCGCCAAGCCGAGCTTTACCGGCTGACGCGTAGCTTACGTCAAGCGGCTGGCAGAGAGGCGGCGCATTTCCCTTGTCAAAGAAATTTTGCGTTATTCCTATTGTCTCGACTGATTTTTTACTTCTAAAGTATATTGTTTCACCGCGCGCTGTTTGTTTTTACTCCGTAATGTCGTTCGTCTGGCCGGCGGTAGCGTCGATTTCGTCGTCGTTCACAAAAATCTCGCTGGGAGCGTTTTTATCTACGTCTTTGTAAATTTCGTCCGCTTTTTTTATATCGCCGGCTATTTGATCGAGCGTTAGCTCAAAGTATGGAGAAGCGTAAACTACTTCGTCTTCTTCGCTCATTAAAGAAATGTCCGTATCCTTGACTTGAAATAATCCTTCATGTCCCATAACAACGTGATATACAGGTTTATTGTCTTCGGTTGTAAGATATTTCGTACGCTCAAGCATAAATATCCCGCTTTGGCCTTGGTAAAGATAAAATTCAACATTGTCAGTCACTACTACAAATTTGTTTTTTTCCTCAGGAGAAAAGTAATTCCACGTGTTTACAATAATGGTTTCACCCTCATTTATTACTCCTTTATATGACTTTTGCACTTTGATTACGTAAGTAGTTATCCACATATTGGCAAGATCACCATATTCCCCATTTGGGTTTGAATATCTTCCTTCAAGTTCTTCAATCACCTCTCCGTAAATTATATCGTCTGACATCCAAACTTGGTAATCATAGTCTGGCTCAGGACGAATAGAATGTAAAGCAATAATATCCTTTGTTTCCAATTCTGCTTTTGTCTCAATTCCTTTACTTAAAAAAGTTTCTTGTGAAGACATTTTTTTTCCGCATCCAGTCATTCCTAAAAATGCAGTCAAAGTTGAGACAAGCACAAATGCAAGCGCTCTTTTCATTTTGTCCTCCAATGCTATATAATGTATAAGATATACTATTAAAAATTAATTGCACAGGTATTGAGCATTTTTTATATCCTGTGAATGTAGCGTGTTTTTTTTGCTTTCTCCTGCGGCAGCACGTCCGTACATAGTCCATTCCGACGCCCACGAATCATATTTATCTGTCAATCCAATAACATGACCTATCTCGTGAATTATGGAATTGTAAAAATAATATTTACCAGGCGTTGGCGAGTTAACCCAAGAATAGTTGCTATTTACAATAATGTCCGACTCCGCCATTTTATATAACGAAGAACTTTTGTAAGAGTATCTAATATATGTTGTCATCATACCGCCTTCTGGGTTGCTTTTTTTCGTTACAATATTTTCATGTATTTTATTAGTTCCCATGGAATAGGGATATGTGTTTACTACTTCTCTCCCAAGATTTAGAGCATTGTTCCAATTTTGGCAGGCGTAGTATATTTGATCTTTGCTTTCACTTGTAAATCCGTTGTAAATGTGAAAGGAAATGGGCTTATCAACGGGTGTGTTGTGATAAGCGATGTATATATAACGTTCTTCAGACCACCATGCTTTTCCGTTTTTCATAACCGCGCCTATGCATATCCGGAATTTTTCATAACCGTTGTCTTCATAATACCGGTTTAGAAAGGAACCCGTCATACTATAAGACAACTTACTCCCGGCGTTTACGTCTACGACGATGCTTGATGTTTCAGTACCTGTATTCGGGTCAAGATAAAAGCCTCTTACCTTCACCACAAAATGATCTATATCGTTGTATTCTACCGCGCTTGTTTTTGACCACATTATAAGTATACCGACGTTTCTTTGTTGTTCAAAATATTGCTTCGGAGCTATAAGTAACGGATCTTCCGGAGCCGCGTTTACTGCAACGGTCAAAATTACAGTAAAGAAAACGACGGCGAGCAATGAAAAAATTTTTCTACGCGTTTTTCTCTCCTTGATAAAGTATTTTTCTTTTTTTGACAAAAGGGATTAAAAACTTACATTAAGCGAGGGGGATGCGCCGCAAATACGTATGTTTAAACGAACTATTCAGAAACGCCGTCCTTAGCGTGCGTAGGCTGAATTCGCATAAACATATAAAAAATTTCTACATTTGTCTCGCAAATTTCATTATAATGTCAATATCATTATAGTATGGCTGCAATAACTTGTCAATAAAAAATAAGCCTTTTATCATAAAAAAGCTTATTTTTCATTTACTTTATATTTATTTTCGGCTTCCGTAGCCTATAGCCTTACCGGGGATTTTTTATTAAGCCTTTCGTATAGCTTTGAGTATAGCGCCGGGCTTCGGAGACGTTCCGTAAAGCAGTACTCCCACGCGGTATATTTTTGCCGATACGATTCCTACTCCGAATACAGAGACGACGAGTATTCCCGTAGAAGCGGCGATCTCGTACCATGGGAGGGAGCTCATGGCGATTCTCGTAAACATAGCCATAGGAGAAGTCAAGGGAATATACGAACAGATTTTCATGAGAAGCGTGTCTACGGAACCGGAGCCCATGGAAAACATTACTATCATAAACGCGGCTATAAAAATGAAAGTCAAAGGCATTACGGCGGTATTGATGTCCTCCAGCTTCGATACGGTGGATCCTATGGCGCCGTACATAAACGCGTATATAAAGAATCCGAGTATGAAGAAGAGCAGCATATATCCGAGCAGTTCGGACGGTATATTGAATATAGAGCTTACGATCGGATTGTCGCTCCAGTAAGATTCGTTGATATTATAAAATAGCAGAGCGGAACCGAACGCCGCGAGAAGCTGAACAAGCCCCGCGAGACACGCCGCGATCACCTTTCCGAACATCATGCTTACGGGCTTTGCGCTGGTGATGAGAAGCTCCATGGCGCGCGAGCTTTTTTCCGTCGCCACGCTCATGGACACCATCTGTCCGTACAGCAAAATAACCATATATAAGGCGAAGATCATAATGTATGTGTAAAAGTAATTTTGCGCCTGGTCCTTGCCGAGGCTTACGGTTTCGCCTTTTATCTGCGTCGACATTATATCGGCCGCTTCAGCGGGATCGACTCCGGCCTCGGCCATTCCATTTAGGCGGCATATGTCCCGAAGAAGCTCGTCGGCGACGGCGGTATTGGAGTCGTAGATCGACAGGTTATTAACATAATACGTATATGAATCCATCGCGTTCAAAATGAAAGCGCACTCGACCTTTCCGGAAAGCACGGATTCTTTTATTTTTTCCTCGTTTGCGTCGGTAATTTTCGTCTCGTTTTCAGGGAAAGCGGCGGAGAACATGGCTCCGATTACATCGGGTTCGATTGTATCCGATAAGTCCGCGTCGTCTGAGACGTTGAGAGCGGAGACTGAAATTAACATGACGGGGCGCTCGTCCGCGCCGGAACTGTCGCCCGAGCGCATCGCTTCCGATATCCGGGGGAAGAACATAACTCCGCCGATCAGGAGTACTAAAAGCAGTGTAACGACGGTAAAGCTTTTGCTTTTAAAATAATTGCTTAGCTCGAAATTAAATATGGTGCGAAACCGTTTCATTTTTCCGCCTCCTTAGGGTTTTTGTCTTCGGACAGAGATGGAGAGCTTCCCGCATATTCGATGAATATATCGTTCAGCGACGGCTCGTATACTCGTATTTCGTCCACGTCGTATCCGGCTGTCAGTCGATTCATCATAGACATTTTGTCGTTTTCAGAATCAAGCTTTATTATGATCTCTCCCTTTTCGGCGTCCGTACATCCTCGTATCTCGGATTTAATGCGAGCATTTTCCCTTGAAGAAACGACAAGCTTGTCGCGAGGGCGGCTTTTCTTTATATCGTCGATTCTTCCCGATATCGCCGCCAGTCCTTCGTTCAGTATCGCTATGCCGTCGCAAAACTCCTCGATGTAATTCATTTGGTGGCTGGAGAACAGAACGATTTTTCCTTTAGCAATCTCCTCCTTAATCACGTCTTTGAGCAGCATGGCGTTTACCGGATCAAGGCCGGAGAACGGCTCGTCAAGAACGATTATGTGCGGATCGTGAGCAAGCGCGGTTATAAGCTGTATTTTTTGCTGGTTTCCCTTTGAAAGGGTTTCGAGCTTTTTACTTTTGTATTCGGCTACCCCGAGGCGGTCGAGCCATTTATCTACGGATATCGCCGCGTCGCGCTTGCTCATCCCCTTAAGAGCTGCGAAGTACGTAAGCTGTTCCGAAATAATTCTTTTAGGATAAAGTCCTCGTTCTTCCGGAAGATAGCCTATTCTCAACTTATCATAATCGATAGGCCGTCCGTCGAAAAGGACTTCGCCTTCGTCCGGAGGAAACACGTCCATAAGAATTCTTATAGACGTTGTTTTTCCGGCTCCGTTTCGTCCGAGCAATCCGAACGCCTTTCCTCCTTCCGCGCTGAACGACAGCCCGCGCAATACTTCCTTTGAACCGAACGACTTCTTTATATTCTTTATTTCAAGAGTCATTTAGATTCCTCGCTTTCTTCTTCCGGCAGTTTAACCTTAGACACGTCTATTTTACCGCGTATTCTTTCGCTGTATTCCACGTTTGTTCGTATGAGCCTCAGCATATGGTTGTTAAGACTGCTATTATCCCTTTCCGCCGCCGCGAGCAGTTTTTTGTAAAGGGTTTCGTCTATTCTCACTTTAAATTCTACTTTGTTTTTTCCGGCCATAGGCAATCCTTTCCATCGATACGCGCTTGACGCAATTATAGTTAAGGACGTTCGAATTTTTATTTGTTTCGAGTAATATATTATCATAGATAGGCGCTTATGTCAAATAAAACGGAGCCCTTCGCAGCATAAATTTGCAAAGAGCTCTGTTAGCGAAAAGTTTTCAATTTACTCAAACTCCAAACTGCCTTATCTCCGCCTGTTTTTGATTACTAAAAAGATAACGAACAGCGCGATCAAAATGGCGCCGATAAAAATAGCTTTATTCATATCTCCAGTGTCTGGCGCAAGCTCGGAATATAATAACGGTTGTAATTTCATCAGCGTCGCCTCGCTTCATTTATTCTATGAATATATTATATCACAAGATTTATAAAGCGTCAACACCAAATTTACTATTTTTTAATATTTTGTTTCGACAAAATAGTTTGATTGAGGCTTAAAAGAAAAATTAGAGAAAAAACTAAGGAGACGACGTATCGGCCGAAAAGTAGTCCGCATTTCGGTTTGATGATAGCCGAGAGGCTATATTTTAGAAGCTTTCTATAAAAAATAACCGTAGGAAATCCGAGTTTGTGAAATGAATTACTCTTATATGCGAGTTTTTTATTTCCGCAGATAATAAATGAACGGCGCGTTTTGAATTTGTCCGTAACAACAAGCTCATAAATCGACGTCTATAAGTTGAAAAAAGCCGATATATGTGATATAATGGCCGCAGCGATTTGTTTCGCAGGTTCTTGTTTTTTCCGCGCTTCCGCAATTATTTGAACGCGGCCGGCGAGAGTATTATACAATCGCGATCGACAAACCGTTACTATAATATTATATTGAAGAGAAAAGCAAGATGGAAAGAAAATTCAAAGCCAATTATCACACGCATACATACTTGTGCAATCACGCGGAGGGAGAGATGAGGGAATACGTAGAGAGCGCGTTGTCCGCCGGTCTTGAAATCCTCGGCTTCTCCTGTCACGCTCCTTATGCTTTTCCGGAAGGATACTATTCCGGATTTAGAATGAAGCCCGAGCAGCAGAAGACGTACGTCGACAACGTT
>CATKFO010000011.1 GCA_949747515.1 uncultured Eubacteriales bacterium | reverse complement strand
GAGGGTCCACCTGTTCCCATTCCGAACACAGAAGTTAAGCTCTGTCGTGCCGACAATACTTGCGCGGCGACGCGCCGGGAAGATAGGTAAACGCCGACATAAAAGGGCGCCTGCAATAGCGGGTGCTTTTTTTACTTTTTCAGCGACAAGCGATATGCTAATGAATATACTGATACTACTTATAGAAAAACTCAAGTTGTCTTCTGTATTTATATATCTTTCTTTACGGCAGAAAAAAATATAAATTCATTGTTAGAAACACAGCGATAAATACGAAAAAAAGCGCTTGACAAACCCGTTTAAATATGATATGATACTTCCATATTATAAAAGCTATGATGGGGAACGGTAGTTTTACCGCCGCGAAAATTTTTCAGAGAGACGCCGGTAGGTGCGAGGCGGACGCGGAGTAAAGATATCCTCTCACCCCTGAGCCGCCTGCGTGATAAGCGCGGGACGGAATCCCTCCGTTATCTTAGGGCAGGGCATATCCGCTAATTATGCGGCGTGCCTTAAAAGACGGGCGTATATTATGCCAATCGGAGTGGTACCGCGGAGGTTGTTTCAGCTTTCGTCTCCTTATAAGGAGACGAAAGCTTTTTTGTTTCGCAGGTATCAGTCTTTTTAATATTATATTTTGAATTTCCCGGAGGTAAATAAGATTATGAAACTTTCCTTTTCCACACTTGGCTGTCCCGATTTTTCGTGGGAAGACATTTATTCCCTCGCCAAAGATTTTGGCTTTCGCGGTATTGAAATGAGAGGCCTTGGCGGAAATATTTTCTCACCGTCCGCCTCCCCATTTAAGACTGAAAATATAGCCGCTACCCGCGCTCAGCTTGAGCGGCTTAAATTGGAAATTTGCTGTCTTTCCACCGGATGTGCTCTTCGCTATGCGGAACGCAGAGAAGAAACTGTAGCGGAAATAAGGAAGTATATCGCTCTCGCTAAAGCCATAGGAACTCCATTCATCAGAATACTCGGCGATCTTACCGCCGAGCCGACGGACGACTTTGACGACGCTAACGTAATCGAGCCTATGAAAACGTTGGCTGAAGAAGCGGAAGACGCCGGCGTAACTCTTCTTATTGAAACCAACGGAGTATATTCCGATACTTCGCGCCTGGCTTCCGTCCTCGCGGCTATCGGCCATGATTCCGTCGGAGCGCTATGGGATATGCATCATCCGTACCGCTTCGCCGGCGAATCTCCGGAAACGACGATTCAAAACCTCGGCGCGTTCATTAAATATACGCACATTAAAGACTCGGAAGTTATAAACGGAGACGTATGCTACAGAATTATGGGCGAGGGAGATCTTCCTATCGACGACTTTATGAGCGCTCTTCGTTCCATAAATTACGAAGGTTACGTTTCGCTCGAGTGGCTTAAACAGTATTCGCCCGAACTGTCCGACGCAGGTATCGTATTTCCCCATTATGCTAATTTTATGTCTAAATATTTGGGAAGCGGGGCGGAGACGGAACGTCTCTATAGCTCGAACCGTGGCGACGGTAAATATTTCTGGCCCAAGGAACATCTTATAGATATGACCTTCCCGCAGGTACTCGATAGAGTATGCGAGGAATTTCCCGAGCAATATGCTTTTCGTTATACTACGCTCGATTACACGAGAACTTATTCTCAGTTCAGGGACGACGTAGACGAATTCGCGCGTTCTCTGATTTCCCTCGGCGTAAAACAGGGAGATCACGTCGCAATTTGGGCCACTAACGTGCCCGCGTGGTATATAACGTTTTGGGCGACCGTTAAAATCGGAGCCGTTCTCGTAACCGTAAATACCGCGTACAAAATACACGAGGCGGAATACCTGCTCCGCCAGTCCGACACTCACACGCTGGTTATGGTGGACGGATATAAGGACTCCGACTACGTTTCTATTATTCGGGAGCTTTGCCCCGAGCTTGATACTCATAAAGCCGGAGAGCCTCTTCATTCGCGTCGCCTTCCCTTCCTGCGGAACATTATAACCGTAGAATCGAAGCAGAACGGCTGTCTGACGTGGGACGAGGCGATCTCCGCCGCCGAGCGAACTCCTATCGAGGCCGTGTGGCGCCGCGCCTCGCTCATAGATAAAAACGACGTATGCAACATGCAGTATACTTCCGGAACCACCGGATTCCCAAAAGGCGTTATGCTTACTCACTATAACATTGTCAACAACGGCAAAGCCATAGGAGACTGCATGGATCTTTCAACCGCGGATCGTATGATGATACAGGTTCCCATGTTCCACTGCTTCGGCATGGTGCTGGCTATGACGGCTTCCATGACTCATGGAACGACCATGTCTCCTATTCCCGCGTTCTCTCCTCGTCTTGGACTCGAATGCATAAATAAAGAAAAAATTACGGCGTTCCACGGCGTTCCAACTATGTTCATAGCTATGCTTGGACACAAAAACTTCCCCGAAACCGACTTTTCCCATATGCGTACTGGTATAATGGCTGGAAGTCCTTGTCCCATTAAAGTCATGAAGGAAGTCGTTGAAAAAATGCATATGGACGAGATCTGCATCACTTACGGTCAGACCGAGGCCTCTCCGGCCACCACTATGTCAAAAACCACCGACTCCATCGACGTTCGTGTAAATACTGTTGGCAGCGCAATCTTCGCCGTAGAATGCAAAATCGTCGATCCGGAGACGGGAGCCGATCTTCCAGACAACGTCGACGGGGAGTTTGTGGCGCGCGGCTATAATATAATGAAGGGATACTATAAAATGCCTCAGGCTACGGCGGCGGCTATTGATAAAGACGGATGGCTCCACACAGGCGACCTTGCCCGCCGTCTCCCGGACGGAAATTATAAGATTACCGGACGTATTAAGGATATGATTATCCGCGGAGGAGAAAATATATATCCGAAGGAAATTGAGGACTTTATTTATACCCACCCAAAAGTGCAGGACGTTCAGGTTATCGGCGTGCCCGACAAACAGTATGGAGAAGAAATTATGGCGTGCGTTATTCTTAAAAAAGGAGAAAAGGCCACGGCGGAAGAAATTAAAGAATACGTTATGTCTCATATGGCGAAGCACAAGACGCCAAAGTATGTGACCTTTGTAGATTCTTTCCCCATGAACGCCGCCGGAAAAATATTGAAATACAAGATGCGAGAAGAGGCTCAGAAGCTCCCTGAATTTGCCGACGCCGCCGGAATAGTAACGGCGTAATTTACTCTGCAAAAAAATTTTTTATAAAGGAGCCTACAGTATGCGCATTACTACCCTTGGAACAAGCCACGGAGACTCCACCTACTGCCGTTTTAACTCGTCGACGCTGTACGAATCCGGCGACGGACTGTATTTGGTGGACTGCGGATCTCCATGCGAAGCCCTGCTTTGGAGAAAAAATAAAGACATCACGCGGATTCGCGCAGTTTTCTGCACGCATATGCACGACGATCATGCGGGCGGGCTTACAGAGATTATTAAGATACTTGTTAAATACGCCGACCCTAAAAATCATACCGATATATACCTTACCGAGCCTGGAGCCGAAGAATCTCTTAAAAATTGGCTGCACGCAATGCGCGTATATCCGCGTGAAGAAGTAGTAAGTTTTAAGTTAACCGAGGCTGGAAAAGTATACTCTGACGAGAATATTACTGTAAGCGCTTATCCCACGGAGCATGTAACTCCAAGCCGCGGCCGCGCTAATTCGTATTCGTACGTAATTGAGGAAGGAAGCAAACGAATAATGCATACGGGAGATTTGTGCGCTGATTTTCATGATTACCCTAAAATCCTTTTTGAAGAGTATTTCGACCTTCTTGTCTGCGAATCCACCCATTACGATATGGTGAAGGCGCAGCCTCAATTCGCACGTTCGAGGGTTGGCAGACTTATATTTAATCATGTCGGAAACAATTGGCATGGGGACGGCGAATCAAAACTGTTTGAAATATGCAAAGGTTTGCCGTATCCCGTCGCTCTCGCTCACGATGGGGACGAATACGACTTATAAACATCTGCTTTATTGAACGCAGTGTAAGTTATGATTCGTTTATGCCCGCTGATAGTATTTATCGGCGGGCGCTTGCTGTTAAACTAACTCGACGCCCTTGGAACCCACTCCGGCTTCCGCTCAACTTCACAAGCTGAGCTAACTCCCCATTTTGACAGCTTCTAATACAGCTGTTGAACTATGCTTCATTTCAAGAAACTACCGAAAGCAGCTTGCCCGCAAGCTGCGACGATTCCTTGCGAAGCGAATTATACTAGGATTTTCTTTGTTTACTTTCTTTATAAAAAGAAAGTAATTTGTTCCTTTCACCGAAAGAAAGTAAATAAAAAGAAAAACAGCGGCCGTTTTTCGATCGCAAAGAAAAAAATAACAAATTTTTCGATACCGCTTGACATTACGTCATGCTTCATGCTATAATGAACTCACAGGAAAATATCGGTCTTACCGGCGCGGACATAAAAACAGCGTCGGCGGCATTGTTAGGCTGGAACCTTAACAACGCTTGAAGTCTATGTGCAACGAACACATAAACCCAACCGAATGCTCGGCGTCGACGCTGTAGTCGTATTATATCATACGATCGTCGTTTTTGCAAGGGCGTTTTAAGGTATTCTGTCGATTTATAACAAGTTGGACGGATGTGTTTTTGTCGCACATACGTCCGACTTTTTCTTTTATCTTAAAGCAAAGGATGTGAATCTTTTGTCTGATCCAAGCGGAACGTACCGAAGGTATAACAGTTATCATAAGATGACAAAAATCAAAAACAAAATAAGCTGACGGCAGATACTGCGAAGGATCTCTTCACAACGGAGTTATCTTTCGGGTAAAAAAAGAAACATCGCAGCGGAACATGAGGGGCTGGAACTCCTCATGTCCGAACTCAGGGTTGCCACAAACAACGCCTAAGTCACTTCTGCGACAGAAATATTTTAACACACTTCTCCCGGTTTGTCAATCGCGCTTAAGGTAAAATTGACAAACAAGGCTTGCCGGGGGATCTGTAAAAAGATAAGTATGCCGCGAGTGCGCTGTAAGCACATGCTGTCAGTCTGTTTCAGATAAACCGTTGGGGACGAACGCGTTCTGGAAAATGGAAGCGATTTCATTAGCGCGCCGCGTAACGTATGAAGTTATATATTTTTGATACTTTTATATTATATCATACTTTTGCGCGATAGTCCACAATTTTGAGTTCAT
>CATKFO010000010.1 GCA_949747515.1 uncultured Eubacteriales bacterium | reverse complement strand
GCGAAGCGAATTATACTAAGCTTTCTTTGATTACTTTCTTTCTGGAAAGAAAGTATAAAGTATCTCTCGCTTTTTTCGAGAAAAAAGCCGAGCAAAAAAGCTATAGCGGCGGCATAAGCTTTGCGCGGGATTATGCTCTGCTGCGCTAGAATGAAGCAATACTAATCCCGCTTTGTTAACTCCTGAAACGAAGCTTTCCTACAGGTATGCTTATGTTTCTCAAAATGAAGATTTTGCGCCGCTCTTAGACATAGCTCTCGCTCCCTCCGTATAATGCAGGCGCAAAGTGTTATGCAAGCGAACGGCATACCAAAGGCCGCCGCAGTAAAATCCGTTAATTACGCCGTTAGCTCAAGATTAGGCCTTTATTTTAGAAGATGATTCTGTTAAAACGCCAAACTAAGTCAAAATATCATGATATATACGCGAGAGGCAGGAACCGTTACGACAGCTCCTGCCTCATATAAGCAAATATCTTTTTTTCCTCGCGGGATATTTTCACCTGCGACGTCCCAAGCGCCTCGGCGGTTTGCTGCTGCGAATAATCTTTATAATACCGCAAAGCTATAATCTGCCGCCATAATGTTGGTAAATTACGCATAGTCTCAGACAGAGCCACGTACTCCACTGTCTTAGCCAGAGTGTCGTCAGGCGAAGGTATCACGCTCTCCAGCGACATATCCTCTCCTCCTATAACCTCCGACAGAGAATGAATCGGAGCCGCGCACTCAAGCGCGACGGCGGCCTCCGCGACCGAAATAGAGCATTGCTCCGCAAGCTCCTCAAGTCTTGGCTCGCAACCCTTCTCTCTGATATACTTCTCCCTCTCCCGCAGAAGCTGCGCTCCCATACGTTTCTGATTCCTGCTCACCTTCAGAAGTCCGTCGTCGCGCAAATATTTCCGTATTTCGCCGATAATAAGCGGAACGGCATAGGTTGAAAAAGCTGTTCCCCGCTCCAAATCAAAACTGCGTATAGCCTTAAGCATACCGATGCAGCCTATTTGCTGAAGATCTTCATACTCCGCGCCCCGTCCTCTAAACCGCGCGGCAAGTCCTGAGACCAATCCCATATTAAGTTCCATCAGCTTGTCCGCCGCAGACTCGTCGCCTTCGGCGTATTCTTTCAGCAACCTTTTATTTTCTTCATGGATATCGGATATTATTTGTTCCTTCATTCACACTTTCTTCCTTCCGATTGATATGTACTATTTTCTTATCGGAAGATGCGACAGTTTTTTCGTCATAGAAACCTTAGTTCCCTTTCCGGGCTTTGAAGAAACCTTTATCATGTCCATGAAATTTTCCATAACCGTAAAGCCCATTCCGCTCCTTTCTCCTTCTGGATCGGTAGTAAATAGCGGTTGCATAGCCTTTTCAACGTTTTCGATACCGCATCCCTTATCCTTTATTTCAATACGAAGAGAACGGTCGCCGTATAGCTTTACGTCTATAGAAATAGAACCTATCACTCCGCGATATCCGTGAACGGCGCTGTTCGTTACCGCCTCTGAAACGGCGCAGCGTATATCGGACAGTTCGTCAAACGTGGGATTAAGCTGTGCGCAAAACGCCGATACTATCGCCCGCGCCGCCGATTCGTTTACTGAATACGACTGTAAAGACAGCTTCATTTCATTTATAACTTCTTTTTTGCTCATCTTGAATCTCCTTCTACTTTATAATAGTTATCATCCTATCCCCGCCTACTAAATCAAGGATTTTAAGCGTCGCCGGAGTAGGATGTTCCACCCGAAAGGATATTCCTAAATCCGCTGCTTTCGTGTATCTCCCAAGTATCAGCCCAAGTCCTGAGCTATCCATAAAGTTTACGCCCGCGAGATCCAGAACAAGCTCTCTTGGGCGGCGTATTTCAAGCTCTGAATCTATCTTCCGTCTAACGGACGAAGCGTTATGATGATCGATCTCGCCGCCGATATAAGCGGTCATGACCTCGTCGTTTACAACGACGTTTACATTTTTCTCTTTAAGGAGCATTTTATTTTTCCTCCGTTTTACCGTTTAGTGTAATTATATACCGACGTTTAAGTGAAAGATGTCAGATATTGCGCCTCTCTCAAACTTACAAAAACAAATATTTATAATTTTTGTTTAAAAAGTATTGCATTTCAGCACGTTTTATGATAAAATATAAAGGTCATACTTGGAAGATACGGTATGAATAATATGGAGGCATAGCTCAGTTGGTTAGAGTACTTGCTTGACATGCAAGGGGTCACTGGTTCGAATCCAGTTGTCTCCATAATAAAAATCCCCTGTAATCATTAGGTTTCAGGGGATTTTTCCTTTTGCACGAAAATGTATATTTTCTTCTCAGGTCAACAGTTAGGTCAACAAAACGTTTGATTGGACGCGAAAGAGGTCAATAAGGAAAAGACGTTTATTTCCTTCCTGATGTTGAAAAAGTACATATACCGAGACAAAAGGGGGCGGCTGATGCCATACGCCGACAAAAGCAACGAAGGGCTTTTCGAAGTCAAGGAGCGCCACAACAACAAAACGCAGTGGAGCGGAACTCAAACGCTCGTAACCCCAAAAGGGCGCGAGACCTTCCTTTCCATGCATCTCCAAAATGTATAATTATACATTACGCAAGCCGCTTCTCGGGGAGCCCTCCGTAAGGAAGGCGCTCCAACTTTTATATAGATTTTGGTGTCAAAATCCGATGTTCGCTCTTTCTGGAGACAGCAGTTTTCTATTTGCCGTTCTACCTGAATTTCGTTACTACCCCTTCATAGTCGCAATTTTCGTGTCATTCGTTTTCGTGTAAACACAAAACGCTCATTATCTCCACTGCTCCTCCTCTTCCCAAAAAGTCCAACGACTTTTCGGGACCCTGAAACTATGCGGCGTTGTTTCGCTTACTCTCCGATAGAGTGGTCTTCGCAAAATCATATCCTGTAAATATTTATATTTGCTACAGACAGGTCATTGAGTTGTGATAGGCAAAACAAAAAGCCGATACACAGAGACATCAAAAACCGGCGGAGTTTTGCTCTCGCTTCAAAATGATGTTCTATGTATCGGCTTTGAAATATTCAAAGACGGGACTGTTTGTTCATCCGTTCACCCGCTGACAGTAACAAAAAGCATAGAGTTTAGACGGCGATATTTTCGTATAGCTACCGCAGGCATTGGGCGGCTTATGCCGCATCTAAATCAAAAATCTTATGTACAGTTGTAGTTCTCATTTAAGAGGAGTTATATTGTATCATAAAATCCGCCGGAAATCAAAATTTTTCCAAGGGGTTTTCATTTTTTTAGAAATAAGGGAATACTATTCTGTATGTAACTCAAAGCAATAGCCGACCCCACGAATACTCTCTATTCGATAGGCGGGTTCTTGGACGATATCAATAAGTTTTTACAAAGATTGCGGACATAGAAACCGATTGTTTTTCGTTCAGTTGCCAAAGAAAAATCACCCCATACCTTTTCACAGATTTGGTCGTAGGTCAGCACACGGTTTCTATTTGCCACCAGCAAACAGAGTATATCGTATTCCTTTGCTGTAAATGAAAATGCCACAACTGTTAAAGCCTTCGTTAGCAGAATTTTTACAAGTTATCTCTTCGCCGGAGCGCCGCCGCCCCGCATACCTGCGGCAACTTTGATGGTGGAGAAATCCGCGCGGTTAAATTTACGAACGCACAGCATAAAGAAGAATACGCCGATCAAAATGGTAATACCCAGTCCCATCAGCGGCGTGATGACAAATCCGCCAAAGTCAAAAGCCATGCCCTGTTTTATCAATTCCTCTGTGGTCAGCGTGTGCGCCCCCAGAGCGATATAACGGAAAATCGAGGTCGTATAGGTCAGCGGATTCAGGTAGACGACGGGCAGGAGAAAACCGGGGATGATGGTAGTGGGGATATACGCGCCGGAAACAAAGGTAAGTGGCATCATAATCATTGAGCTTAGGGTCTGAAAGGCGGGGGAGTTTCTTGAAACTGTAGCCAAAAACAGACCGATGGCGCTGAATGCCATAGCGGAAACAAGCATCACCGCAGCCAGAAGCAGGATTTGCAGGACGCTAACCCGCAGTCCGATCACAATGCCGCAGATCATGGTAACGACGCCTTGTATAGTGGCGATGAACGCCCCCGACAGAATGTGCCCCATGGAAATCTGAGTTCTCGCGATGGGCGCTACCAAAACCTCTTTCATATAGCCGCTGGAAATGTCGGACAGAATATCGGAGGAATTATTTACGCTAACCTGAAACACGCTCATGATGATCACGCCGGAAATCAGGTAAGGCATGGGCGCGTCAAAGCCGCTCATGGAGGATTTCATCAGAAACGAAAACATCGCCAGCATAAACATGGACATAAAGAGCGATCCAAATAGCCGTCCCTTGCTCCTTACATAATTCAGTAAATTTCTTTGTACAATCGCTGTAATTGGGTTCATTCTCGAATCTCCTTTCCCGTAATCGCAAGGAACACTTCGTTCAGCGTTCCGTTCTTTACTTCAAAATCCGTAATTTCATTCCTGTGTGATGATAAAATCTCCAACGCGGCAGGCGCTTTCTTTGTATGGAAAACCAGCTTGTTTCCATCTTTCCGATAGGAAACCCCATGTTCACGCAAGGCTGATTCCAATGGTTCGGTCTGTGCGCAGATAACATCCACCTCTGTGCCGGTGTATTGGCGCTTTAGATTCTCCGGCGTATCATGAGCAACGATTTTTCCGTGATCCATAATAACGATTTTTGAACAGACCTCCGCCTCGTCCATATAGTGGGTGGTCAGAAAGATCGTCATATTTTTCTGTTTTTGAAGTCTCCGGATATATTCCCACACACTGGCTCTGGTCTGCGGATCCAGACCTGTGGTGGGTTCGTCCAAAAATAAAACTTTGGGGTCGTGTACCAGCCCTCTTGCAATCTC
>CATKFO010000009.1 GCA_949747515.1 uncultured Eubacteriales bacterium | reverse complement strand
CTTTCCTACAGATATGCTTACGCTTCTCAAATTGAAGAGCTTGCGCCGCTATGCGCCGGATTCTCTTGCTCCCGCCGTGCAAAGCAGACGCGAGGTGTTATACGACTCATATGTTGGATACCTTAGCAATGCTTCAACATCGACGTTAAACTTATGACCCACATTTAACAAACCTACGTTTTTAACGCTGAACTGCGCGGTTGCTGTTAAACTAACTCGACGCCCTTGGAAACCACTCCGGCTACCGCTCAACTCCACCAGCTGAGCGAATTCCCCATTTTGACCGCTCCTCAAGCAACTGTCGAAGCATACTTCATTTCAACAAGCTGACGAAAGCTGCTTGCCCGCAAGCTGCGGCAACTTTTTGCGAAGCGAACTACTCTTTAAGTTTCTTTGCTTACTTTCTTTCTAAAAGAAAGTATATGATTCCCACAAGTTTTTTCTGAAAAAAGCTTACAACTTCATGCCGAAGGCAAGAAGTGTGAAAAGCTATAGCGGCGGCAAAAGCCTCGCGGCGGGATTTTGTTTCCTTTAGCTCCATTTGAAGCGTCGTTCAATCCCGCTTCGTCATTCCTTGAAGCGAAGCTTTCCTACAGATATGCTTACTCTTCTCAAATTGAAGCGCTTGCGCCGCACTATGCCGTAATTTCTGCTCCCGTCGTATGAAGAAGACGCGAGGTGTTGATTTATTATGCCGAGTTTGAATAAAAATCAGGCAGCGCCTACAGTTGTTTTTGAATTAATTTTTTCAAAAAATAAGCGGCAAACTTATTTCAATTCCGCATAATTTTTTGGAACATATTCGTATTCTTCTCCGCATAGCATGAGTTTATATGCCTTTTCCTTAACTGCCGCAACAAAGTCTGAGGATGTTTTAATTTCTCTGTCAAACATCATTCCCGTACATGTTACTGAGTCGGCGGAGTGCAGATCGCTTCCCGCGGTCATTAGCTTTCCTCTATCCAGCGCAAACTCATACGCTCTCCTGTTAAAGTCAGGATTATGCCTATTTCCAGCGTTTACCGCTTCTATAGCGTCAGTATCTATAAAAAGTCGAAAACCATAAAGATGACTTGCTTCCCTAAATGGATGAGCAAGAGAAGTTATACCTCCCGCCTCTCTGACCGAATCAATCATTCGTTTCACGCCAGCCTTATCAAAGTCTTCGTTCGCATATAAAAAATCCGGTTCAAGACCGTAAACAAGAAATTCCGCTCCGTCCGCCGCGTACTCAAATCCGAATAAAACCGTCAGACCAATCTTTTGGCCTTCCTCTTTTGCGTTTTTGTACCCCATAGTAAACAAATCCACCCGATCCTTCCAGGGCATATTTCGTGGAATCGCGCTGTTGCCATTAAAAAAGTGGTCCGTCACTATGATTCCGGAATAACCATTCTCATGATAAGCTCTAGCTACTTCATGTCCGCCGCTTACCGCGCATGCGCTCGCCTCGGACGTATGTAAATGAGTTTCAAATAAATATCCCATACTGCCTCCCAAAGTATAATCGTATATCGGTACGGGCGCCATATGGCGCCCGATTTGTTTTTACATTATAAATTTACTCTGCGTCGAGTGAAAACGGAGTTTTGTTAACGTCGGTTCTATAAGTCCATTTACCTCTGGTAAAGTCCGGAATTTCGACCGGCGCGCCGCCTAAAGCAATAGAAGCTTCCGAAAGAGGAGTTATAGCCATCCACGCCGCCATATCGTAAGTGTCGATGGTAGGTTGATCTCCCGCCCTTATGCCTGCGAAGAAAGCCTCGTATTCAAGCCAGTCCATTCCGTCGTGCGTACCCTGAACGCCTTCTTCCTGGAAACGCTTCCAAATTGGATGTTCGTAATCCTTAAAGTAATCGCCCGTGTTCTCGTATCTCTTATTGTCGTCCCAGTTTTCGCCGTATTTGTCAAGGAACACGGCCTTTTGCCACTCGTTGTAGCATCCGAGGGTGCCGCGAACGGTGAAGCCTCTGCTGTAATGACGAGGGAGAGTAGTGTCGAGAGTAAGCGTAATAAGCTCGCCTCCGGCGCATTTAATAACAGTTTTAACTATATCTCCCTGTTTAAATTTGTAATCTCTCAGTTCCGGATCAACGTCGTCGCGCTGTCTGGCGTATTCGTTCATTCCCCATGATCCTGAGGCCATAGCTGTCAGAGATACCATACGATTGCCTCTGTTTATGCCAAGAACCTTAGCAATGGGGCCGAGCTCGTGAGTAGGATAGTTATCGCAGCAGCGATTTTTATAATTACGAAGTCTATAGTGGCGGTTTTCTTTACCGTAAGCAATTTCTCCTCTAAGGTCGTGATGGTATCCGCCTTCGCAAGCGACAACCTTTCCGAACAGGCCCTGTTTTACCATATTGAGAACCATGAGCTCTTCTCTTCCAAAGCAGCAATTCTCAAGCATCATAGCATGTCTGCCCGTTTCTTCATACGCGCGTATAAGATCCCAGCAATCCTCGAGAGAGTACGCTCCTCCTACTTCGCATCCGACGTGCTTGCCCGCGCGCATAGCGGATATTGTAGCGGGAATATGGTTCTCCCAAGCAGACATTATTATAACGACGTCCACGTCAGGATCGTTTGTTACCTCGTTATAATCGGTTGTTCCCGCGGGAGTGTTTCCGTTTAGTTTTTTTATTGTTTTGACGGCTTCTTCAATTCTATCCTCATAAACGTCGCAGACCTTTACAATTTTACATCCCTCCATGGGGCAAAGGACAGATTCAATAATTCCGTGGCCTCTTCCGCCGAGGCCGATAACGCCAAGTTTAAGTTCTTCCATACTCAAAATATTCCTTTCGTGAACTTTCCTTTGCATTATATCATTTTAACGTCTATTGTCAATACGTTTTTCAAATTTAATTATAAAAATTTGAAATAATAATATTTGTGTATCGTATAATCTAACATTTTATCTACGTAAGTATTTTTGTAATTTTTTATATAAGCTTTTTTCCAGAAAAAAGCTGAGCAAAAAAGCTATAGCGGCGGCATAAGTTTCCCGCGGGATTTTGCTTCCGTAGGCTTCAAATGAAGCGTATCAAATCCCGCTTCGGCATCCCTTGAAACGAAGCTTTCCTACAGATATGCTTACGCTTCTCAAATTGAAGAGCTTGCGCCGCTTTACGCCGGATTCTCTTGCTACCGCCGTGCAAAGCAGGCGCGAGGTGTTATGCGGCGCATACGTTGGAAGCCTTAGCGATGCGTCAACACCGACGTTGAACTTATGCTCCGCATCTAAGACCCGCATTTAACAACAAAGCCGCTTTTTGAACGCAAACCTACGCGGTCGCTTATTTAAAACTAACGTCCAGCCTCTGGAACCCAATCCGTCTTCCCGCTAAACTCCATTAGCTGAGCGAACTCCCCATTTTGACAGCTTGTCATACAGCTGTTGAACTATGCTTCATTTCAACAAACTTACGAAAGCAGCTTGCGGGCAAGCTGCGGCGATTCCTTGCGAAGCGAGCTTTTCTAAGATTTTCTTTGCCCTTTCAGGCCGTTGGCCTGAAAGGGTTCGTTCTTTACAAAAAGAAAGTAATTTGTTTCTTTCATGAAAGAAAGTATAAATAAAATCGTTCCTTTCCCAAAAAAAAGTACATAAAACATCAAAAAAGCGGCCGTTTTTCGACCGCCTAAGAAAAATTATAACAAATTTCTCAATACCGCTTGACATTACGTCATGCCGCGTGATATAATATCCTCGTCAAGTAAATAACCGCGTCTTTCGGCGGGACGTTAAATGTCGCCGACAGATTTGTTGAATTGGCGTTCAACATCTCCTGATGCTTATGTGCTACCAACACATAAACAACAACCGGAATCCCGGCGTCGGCGACACGGACATTATACCAGATTTTCGTCGTTTTTTCAAGGGATTTCCGCAAGTTTTTTACCGTCAATCGTCTCTACATTTTTTACATCTCTATAGAGGCCGGGCGGGTGTGTTTTGTTGCGCGTAGCGTATAGACTCACCCGTCCGGTCTTTTTACTTATATTTTAAGCAAAGGATGTGAATTCTTTTGTCAGATCCAAGCGGCGGCCTGTTCGGCTTCCATTGTTTAAGCTTAATTCAGAATTTAATATCAGACTGATTGTCAGCAATGCTTTAACCGCGGGATCAAACTCTTTACGGAGTTATTTCCCGGAAAAAAGCAAAGCCGCAGCGGAGCGCGGGAGGTTGGCGCCTCTCGCGTCCGAACTCAGGGTTGCCAACAACAACGCCTAAGTCACTTCTGCGACGCTTATAGTTTAACATATTTTCGTGTGATTGTCAACGCCGTTTCGGATCCGGCTTTGATATTGCGGAAATAT
>CATKFO010000008.1 GCA_949747515.1 uncultured Eubacteriales bacterium | reverse complement strand
TTATAGGTTCTAGTGGTAGTAATCGGAGAAAGTCCGCCGTTTTCAATGTCGCTCTTCGGACGAACAAACGTAGCCGTTACGTCGACAGTTCCCTTGGATGAAGACGCAGCCTGAATTGCCGTAAATTCAGTAACGAGAGTCGTTGCCCACGCATCGTCTCCGGTTACTTTCTTGCTGATCCACTCGCTGAATGCGGCGGCGTCGGAAAGTGTTCCGTCAAATGCGAACGTCTCTCCTTCAGCCGGCAGTCCGTCCAGAGTGTACTCGGTAAGATCTTTAATAAGGACTATTTCTCCGTATTCAATATTGGAGGTAATGTCCTTTTTGGTCTTGCCTTCGTTCTCGTTGCACTTGGATTTCAGCTTGTTCTCAATTGCAAACACAATCTCGCGATTGAAAATCATCTTCTGGTTATGAGCAATTCCGCCGTATCCCTCGTCGGCGCTAAGATCCTTGATGAAGTCTTCAGCATCTTCCATGTATACGCCGTAAATGCCTTCTTGAAGTCCAAGCGCCTTAAGAATCTGGTTTTCAAAGTTCTCCCATGTGCGGCTTCCGCTAGTCTGGAACGTAAGAAGCAGTCTTTCAGCGTCGTCTACTTTTAGATAATCGTCAATGTTTCTAACGATATTGTGCATTACTTCGTCTTCAGGGCAATACTGGAATCCCCAGCCTCTCTCATCATCCCACTTCTGAAGATCGAAAGGAACCTTTTCAAGAGTCTTGCTTTCTTCTTTGGTTTCTTTATTTACTACCTTGAACGATACGTCCACGCTTACTCCGTAACCGACAGCCTGACCGCTAAATCCATCCTTACCAGACATAAACTCAGTCTCGTTCGCTACTACTTCGTACTTATTGGGATCAAGCTTAAGCAGTTTCGTAAGAACAAGATTTTCAAAGTTCTCAATGGTGTAGGAAGCGGAAAGTCCCATTGTCATATTGACTTTGTTATGGGTTACGCACGCGTGATCGTCCAAGAAGCTGTCCATAAGCTTATTCATCGGATCGACAACCTTCTTGTCCGCGTCAAGGTATCTTGAAAGAACGGTCGCTATCTGCGCTCTCGAGGACTTTCCGCCAGGTACGAACGCGCCGTCGATTCCTTCTACAAGGGCCATCTTTCTGAACTCTTCGATATAATCCTTTGACCAGTTCTGGAAGCTAGAAGCGTCGCTGAACTTATCTACCAAAGGCTTTCTGTCTACCAGCTCAATGTTCATGTATCCAACGAACTCTACGAAGAGCTTAGCAAGTTCTTCTCTGCTTACCGGCTTATCGGGTTTAAACGTTCCGTCGTCGTTTCCGCTGACGATTCCGTTCTTAGTAGCCCAGCCGATAGCGTCGGCGTACCATGCGTTCTGCCCAACGTCTGGATACTTGGTCGCCTCGGTCTTCATGCCGGTAACGTCGTCT
>CATKFO010000007.1 GCA_949747515.1 uncultured Eubacteriales bacterium | reverse complement strand
TTGAAGCAAAGCGAGAAAGCGCCGCCGCTGCCGCTCTTGAAAAAAAACTGCAAAAGGAAAAAATAGACGTCACGATTCCTGGGAAAGAGACGCGCGTTGGCAAAATGCATCCGATCAGTCTCGTACAGCGTCAGCTGGAAGAAATCTTTCTTGGAATGGGATATGAAATAGCGGAAGGTCCGGAGGTTGAATACGACTACTACAATTTCAAGGCTCTCAATATTCCCGACGATCATCCGGCAAGGGACACTCAGGACACGTTTTATATTACCGAAAACATTTTGCTTCGTTCGCAGACTTCCCCGGTTCAGGCAAGAACTATGGAAAAACAAAAGCCCCCGATAAAGATAATCTCCCCAGGAAGAGTTTATCGCTCCGATTCCGTAGACGCGACTCACTCACCGCTATTCCATCAGGTCGAAGGACTGGTAGTAGACAAAGGAGTCACGATGGGAGACCTTAAGGGGACGCTTGAAGCATTCGCTCGCACCATGTTTGGGGAAGAGACGAAAATCCGTTTCCGTCCTCACCACTTCCCGTTTACAGAACCGTCTGCGGAAGTAGACGTTTCCTGCTTCGTATGCGGAGGCAAGGGCTGCCGTCTCTGCAAAGGCGAGGGCTGGATCGAAATTTTAGGAGCCGGCATGGTTCACCCGAACGTGCTCCGCAACTGCGGAATAGATCCCGAAATATACAGCGGATTTGCTTTCGGTATGGGAGTCGAGCGCATCGTTATGCTGAAATACCATATCGACGATATGCGTCACCTGTACGAAAACGACGTTCGTTTCCTAAGACAATTCTAAAGAAAGGCTGATTATAACTATGATATTATCAATGAACTGGCTTGCGGATTATGTCGACGTCAGCGATATATCTCCCAAAGAATTTTCAGATAAAATGACGCTTACCGGATCAAAAGTTGAAAGCTTCGAATCATCGGCGGATGACATAACGGGAGTCGTAGTCGGACGCATACTTGACGTAAAACCACACTCTAACTCCGATCATTTAGTGATATGCTCAGTCGACGCGGGAGGAGAAGCTCCGCTTCAAATCGTAACGGGAGCTCCGAACGTTTCCGCAGGAGACGTAGTTCCGGTAGCTACAGACGGTTCCCGGCTGCCCGGCGGAATAAAAATAAAAAAAGGAAAGCTTCGCGGCGAAGTATCGGAAGGAATGCTTTGCTCTATAGGGGAGCTTGGACTCACTGCTCACGATATGCCCGGAGCGATAGAAGACGGCATTCTTATCCTGAACGACTGCGGTCTTGCCGACGCCGGGATAGGATCTGACATCCGCGACGTATTGCTTCTTCGCGATACCGCCGTCGAATTTGAGATCACCTCAAACCGTCCCGACTGTCTGTCAGTTATAGGACTCGCCAGAGAAAGCGCGGTGACGTTCGATCGCAAGCTGAAGCTTCCCGAGCTTTCTTTTGGAAAAGACGCGAAAGACGGAGACGACGTCTCGTCATACATCGACGTTGAAGTGCAAAACAACGACAAGTGTCTGAGATACTCTGCAAAGGTAATAAAAAACGTAAAAATCGCGCCCTCTCCTCTGTGGCTCAGAATGCGCCTTCGCGCTTCCGGCGTGCGGCCTATAAACAATATCGTCGATATTACGAATTACGTCATGCTCGAGTACGGCCAGCCTATGCACGCGTTCGACTACAAATGTTTAGACGGTAAAAAAATCGTAGTCCGCGACGCCTATGAAAATGAAAATTATGTAACCCTCGACAACATATCTCACAATCTTGCCTCCTCCATGCTTGTCATAGCCGATGAGAAAAAGCCGGTTGCTCTCGCGGGAGTAATGGGCGGAGCGAACAGCGGCATATCAAACGACACGTCTACGGTCGTATTCGAATCGGCTATGTTCGAGCCGATTACCGTACGACGGGCGGCAAAGACTCTCGGTATGAGAACGGAATCTTCCTCGAGATTTGAAAAGGGACTCGATCCTGAAAATACGCTTCCCGCGCTGATGCGCGCCTGCGAGCTTGCGCGCGAACTCGGAGCCGGCGAAGTAGTAGACGGACTTATCGACGTTTATCCGAACGCTAAGGAGCAAGTCGAGCTCCCTCTTGAAGCGGAGCGTATAAACGCTTTCCTCGGAGTAAATATACCGGAAGAAGAAATGATATCTATCCTATCGTCTCTTGGCTTTAACGTCGATAAACCTAACGGAAAAGTCTATGCTCCTTCATGGAGAGGCGATATCGAAAGCATGAACGATATTGCTGAGGAAATCATACGTATTTACGGATACGGAGACATACGATCCACCGTAGACAGAGTGTTCGGAACAGGAATGAGGACGTCGGCTCAGTCGTTTGACGTCAAGGTTCGCGATATGCTGCTGGGAATGGGATATGACGAAATACAAACCTTCTCGTTTATCAGTCCCAAATACTACGACAAAATAAGGCTTGCCGAAAACAGTCCTAAAAGACGTTCCGTAGTTATCTCTAATCCGCTTGGAGAGGACACGTCCGTAATGAGAACAACGGTAATTCCGTCAATGCTGAAAACGTTAAGCGATAACTACTCTGTAAAGAACCGCGACGTTTCGCTTTTTGAAAGCGGCTGCGTGTACTTGCCAATGGAAGAGGACGAACTTCCGAAAGAGAGGAAAAAACTGTCCCTCGGCTTCTATGAAAACGACGCGGACAATAGCGCGTCCGGCTTCTACCGCATGAAAGGATGCATTGAAGCGATTATAGGAATGGCGGACATATCGGACGCGCGCTTTGAAGCATGCTCAGACGATTCGACATTCCACCCCGGAAGGTGCGCCTCCGTTTACGTTAACGGTCAATATTTGGGTGTAACGGGCGAGATACACCCGTCCGTAGCGTCTGAGTACGGATTTACTTGTCCCGTATACGTATGCGAGCTCGACATGGCGATTCTTTTCGAGAATCGACGCGCTGAAATGAACTATGTTCCCGTTCCGAAGTACCCCGCGGTGGAGAGAGATTTCTCCTTCGTATGCGAAGAAAGCCTAGAGGTCGGAACAATATCCGAGGTTATTAGAAACGCTGGAGGAAAGCTTCTTGAATCCGTAAAACTTTTCGATATTTACCGCGGGCCTCAGATAGGCGAAAATATGAAGAGCGTATCTTTTGCGGTCATGCTTAGAGACAGAGAAAAAACTCTTACTGATGAAGATTCAGACAGAATAGCCGGAAAAATACTAAAGGCTCTTGAAGAAAAATTAGGTATTGTTTTAAGAAAATGACTTTATCGTCTATTATCTGCGCGCCGCAAAAATTTCAGCGCGCAGATAACTCGACAGCTTTTAAAGGATTCTAAAAGAAAGGCACGGTCATAGAAATGTCGAAAAAGACTTACAGAATGAATATCGCCGGGCTCAAACGAGAGCTTACAATATTCCCGCTCAACGATAAGCTGTCTATCGCCGGCTTTATTATGTTCGGCGATACTGAACTGACCACGGCATGCGCCGAGGAGCTGTTGAAAAAGGCTCCTGAATACGACTGCATACTTACGGCCGAGGCAAAGGGGATACCGCTCGCTCATGAAATGTCCCGTTTGGACGGCGGACGACGCTACTGTCTTGCCAGAAAAAAGCCTAAATTGTATATGAGCGACATAGTTTGCGTTTCCGTTCGTTCTATCACTACGGAAGGAGAGCAAAAGCTGTATCTCGACGGAGCCGACGCGGAATTTATGAAAGGCCGGCGCGTGCTTATCGTCGACGACGTTATTTCCACGGGAGAAAGTCTTTCCGCGTTAAAAACGCTCGCTGAAGAAGTAGGAGGAAATATAGTCGGGTGTATGGCGGCGCTCGCTGAAGGAGAAGCGGCCGAAAGAAACGATATTATATATCTTGAAAAACTGCCTCTGTTTACTCCGGACGGCTCGCCAATTGTATGAAAATTATATAAAATTTAATACGATAACAAAATCGAGGCGGCTAAATTAGCCGCCTCGATT
>CATKFO010000006.1 GCA_949747515.1 uncultured Eubacteriales bacterium | reverse complement strand
TATCCGGCTGAGCTAAAGGTACTGGAGCGGGTGATGGGAATCGAACCCACACGACCAGCTTGGAAGGCTGGGATTCTACCATTGAACTACACCCGCACACAACCTGATGCTCATATATATTACCACACCGCGCCTTATTTGTCAATAGGAAAATTTAAAAAAAATAAGTTTATCGCAGATTTTTCTCTTTTATCTTTACAGCCTGATTATTTTGCTTTTGCCGGCTTAATCGCAAAATCAATCAAGAAAGCATTCGTAGGCGAGCTAAAACATGCTTTTATTATACCTTGGATATCCGTTATCCGCGGGGCCGCCGCTTATCTTTTTTATTGCGGGCTCCCTTTTAACTATAATAGTAAATAACAAAGTATTTATCATATTCCCTTTTAATTTTGGCTTTTGATTTGCCGCTTGCAAATACGTTCTCTCACATAAAAATCCGTAGAATTCGACAAAACGTAAATATAAGACGTTCTGTTGATTGCAATAACTTTTTTATTTTAAAATTTATTCTTTATTGTTCTTATTGCTTTAAGTATAATGGCAATTAAAAAGGACGCCGCCGTCGCGACAAGATACGTCTTGTATATAATCCATGTAGTCTCATGCGTCCATGGGGTAGCCCTTTCAGGGTGAAAAAGAGCGTAGATCAAATAATAAACGGCAAATGCAGACATGACGATTCCAATAATTCCAAATATTTTTGCCCACATAATAGTTAGCTTATTTTCGTCTTGAGTTTGATTTATCGCCGAGTCCGGGCGCTCAGATCGTAATTTCATCGTTTTTATTATTTTAAGTATAATAGCCGTCAAAAAAACCAGCGCCATAAGCGAATTATAACACTGTGTAATAATCCATATGTCCCGCCCTGAAAGAGGTCCGATCAGACTTGGATAAAACATAGACGAAAATAAAAATGTGTAAAAAGCAACCCACATGACAGATCCGATAATCACAAATGTTTTGGGTTTCATTTTAAATAACTCCTCGTTTGATTTCGCCGCTTTAACAAAAGCAGCGTATTATTACTGAATTATAATCTGCCGTTTAGTATGGAGGACGCATAAAAATACGCTCCTGTTATATGCGCAAGAGCAATAGCGCCTCCGATCAATAAAGCGGTGCGGGTTGGCAATTTTAATGGAGACGCCTCCATAAAATATTAAAAACAGCGCGTAAGGTCATCCCGTAAAAGGAACTCCATCTCTACGCGCCGCAACTCGATATGTGCAATTTACTTTGTCCATGTTTAACAAGATATGCAATTTGCGCGTATTATCAGACATGGTATTCGTTTTCAATTTATCAAATATTTCTATATCAGTTATATCACAATATATTACATTTGTCAACAACCTCGTCATATTAAATTAAACAGCAAAACGAAGCGCTCAAAATCGCGGCTTGCCTATACTTATTTGCCGCGTGCAGCAGTATTCGCCTTGACAATACCTTGAAAGTTATGATATCATTAGATAAAATTATCTCGTCTTTTCATTCGAGCGCAGCGACGTCGAGACGAGCGTTATTCGGAGGCAAAAATTATGGAAGAAAAGGTCAGCCTAAAAAAAATAATAGAAGAGTTTTCCCTTGAAACAGCATACCTTCCGGAAGATTCTGACGATATAGTCATAGTATCCACGGAGGTAAACCGTCCGGGACTGATACTTACCGGTTTTTTCGAGCATTACGATACAAAACGTCTTCAAATAATCGGAAACGCGGAAAGCGTATATTTAAGGGGGCTTGACGAGGACGCGCGGAGAGACAGCCTGACCGGATTTCTAAGCCGCAGGCCGGCGGCGGTAATATACTCTCACGGAAATCGTCCTGATGAAATGACCATAGAGCTCGCCGAATATTTTTCCGTCCCCGTGCTCGTGAGCGAAGAAAATACCAGCGCTCTCGTAGCCGCGATCATCGCGTTTTTAGGCGTTCAGCTCGCGCCTCAAATAACCCGGCACGGCGTTCTCGTAGAGGTATACGGAGAAGGAATTCTCATTCTCGGAGACAGCGGCGTCGGAAAAAGCGAAACCGCTATCGAACTTATCAAAAGAGGACACAGGTTCATAGCCGACGACGCCGTAGAGCTTCGGCGCGTGTCCGCAAAGACTATCGTAGGCTCCGCGCCCGATCTTATCAAGTATTACATCGAACTTCGCGGCATCGGTATAGTGGACGTACGCCGCATATTCGGTATGGGATCCGTCAAGGCCACGGAAAAAGTGGATATGATTATAAATCTTGAACCGTGGGAGGAAGGCAAGCTATACGACCGCTTCGGGCTTGAAAACGAATATACGGACATTATGGGAATAAAAATACCAACCACGCTTATTCCTGTGCGTCCCGGCCGAAATCTTGCGGTAATAATAGAAATCGCGGCGATGAACAATAGGCAGAAAAAAATGGGGTATAACACAGCGGAGGAATTCAACAAAAAACTAATGGAGCTGTCTACCTGACGCCTCAGCTATGTCTCGGATTCGACAGCGAAACAAATTTGTTTTATGCCTTAAAGTTCGACATAATAGACAATATTAAGCAAATCTAATATAAAAAACCGGCCGAAATAAAACTCAGCCGGTTTAGTATTTATAAAGAAATTAGCTTAAAACTTACTTTCATAAGATAAGTACGCGATCAAAAAATAAAAATCAGCGAATTATTTTCTTATGAGCGTTGCGGGGAAAGTCATAAACTCCGGAAGATCGTCGACGTCTTCAGTATCAAGCGTCATTTTGTCGCCGTTAATTTCAAAGGTGCATCTGTCGCTATCCAGGTCTATAATGTTTCCGTCTACCTTGTATTTACCCGTTGTGTTAGCGTCTTTCATTGAATCCTTGACAACGTCGAAGTTCATGTTTTCCTCCATTACATTGTCAATATAATCTTCAATGGTTACTCCCGCCTCTTCTTTATATGCTTCAGAGAGCTCTTCACGAGACATGCCTTTGCCCTCTTCGCCAAGGGCTTCTATCATAGAATCGTACATGAAATCAATCATTACAGCTTTAAATGAACCAAGGAAATTATTATAGTTAGTCTCGAACTGAGCCTCGTCGACACTCATTTCGTAGTTTCCGTCAGACTTAAATTCAAGAATAATCGGAATGTTGAGTTTGCTGTCATTGTCGGTTTCATCCATGCCTACCAGTTTCATAATATAGTCGGCCAAATCCATATCCCACTGCCATTTTCCTAAAATTTCTTCCTCATCTTTACTTCCGCATCCTACGAGGGTAAGTGAAAGAACGGTAAAAAGAGCAAGCAGTAAAGCCGCAATTTTTTTCATTTTGTTTCTCCTTATGTAATCTGAAATTATTGCAAAGACAATTATAACAAAGCTTTAATAAATTGTCAAGCAAATATAAGCGCAAATATTCATAATAAAACGCGTAATTTCTTAATGTTTATACAATAAAAAGTCCAAAAATACGCACGACGAATTTTTTATTTTAAATTTGCGAGTTCTAAATTGCCAATAACAACCCTTCCATACCTTCATTCGGATAGAGTAAAGAAAGCATAGTAAAGCTCGCTTCGCAAGGGATCGTCGCAGCTTTGCGGGCAAGTTGCTTTCGTCAGTTGCTTGAATGAAGTATGCTTCAACAGCTATTTGTGCGGCGGCCAAACGGTCAAAATGAAACGAACGCTCAGCCGGGTTGGTTGAGCGTTCGCATCAGCGGGTTCAAAGGTCGGTACGGTTGCCTGCCGTTGGATTCGGCGCAAGGCTCGGCTGTCAATAAGCCTTACCAATGCCGTAAAGGAGCTTGTTGAACTGTGGAGAAGCCATGATCTTCTCGATGTCGTGATTTTCCGTATGGATTGTGAAAGCGAATTCTGTTCCGCTCTCCTTATCTACGGAAAACCTCGCCTCAAAG
>CATKFO010000005.1 GCA_949747515.1 uncultured Eubacteriales bacterium | reverse complement strand
TATATCCGACGTCGATAAGTCCAAGCTCTTTCATGGCGTCCATCTGACTGATCAGAAAGCTTTCGGACGTAAATAGACCGCTTGCGTTCCAAGAAGACCACCCCATATGAGGAGTAAGGGGAATCATAGCTTTTTCCACTGCCGGAGCCATCCTGTTGATAACGGCGGCCACTTCGGCTCTTGTCGCCGTATTTTCAGGCGCGAAACGTCCGTTATCCCCTCCCATAATTCCGCTCTCCCTGAGCTTTTCAATATAATCGGCCGACCATTCTGGGAACGAGTCTTCGTCCGTAAACTTATCTACGATCGGATCGAGTTCAGATTTAGCCACAAGATAGCGCATCAGATCCACTATCATCTTCGCAAGTTCCTGCCTGCTCACGGGCTGGTCGGGTCTGAAGTCTCCATCCGGATATCCGCCAACAAGCTTCTCTTCATACGCCCACGACAGATAGTCCGCGTACCATGCGTCCTTGTCGGTATCTGTAAATGGGAGCTTCCAGCCAAGTCCAGTTTGCCACGCTCCGGCGATCCGGTAAAAGATCGTCACCGCTTCGGCGCGGGTTATCTGAGAATCGGGCGCGAAAGTCGTTTTGTCCGTTCCGGTCATATATCCGGATTCATATACTTTCTTTACCTCGTCGTAATACCACGCCCCGCTCTCTACGTCCTTGAACGGCATTTCTCCTTTTCCATCTGCCGAAACCGGGACTCCTACTATTGAAGAAGATAAAAGAGTCGCGGCCGCCAGGACTGTCGAAAATATCTTTTTCATATATTTTAATCTCCAAATTATAATATGGTCAGCTTATCGGTGGAATAAATTCGGTTTCAACATAATAACTCGTCATGAAGAAAACGCCTTTATCGTGATCAAACGTTTTGTCGGAATAGATATAATATTCAGATCCCGGGTCGATTCCTACGGACGCCAAATATTTAAGATATCGCTCGTTGTAAGGAATGTATGTGCGTCTGTATTTGTACATACGATGGTCAAGACGTTCGAGAGTTTCGTAAGCAAACGCCATATGCACATATTCGGGATCCGCTACGTACGTATTATTGTAGCCTAACCATCCTTTCGGCTGTTTGTCGGACGCCATATGCGCTAGGTACATTTTATTATACGGCTTGTATATAAGATTTCCCTCGAACACGCAGTTCTCCATGTCGCACCCCGACTGCGTGCTGTTTACCACGTGGCCGGCAAGAACGTTGCTTCCATCGTACTGAGACAATCCGTGACCTATGTACGCAAGAATGTTGTTTCTAATCGTGTTGTTGAGAATATTCGGATACGGAGACTTACCGTCCTCGTTTATCTCGAGTCCATTCTGAAAGTTGTTCCACAATTCGACGCCGCAGCCGGAGCATAAAACTACGTTGTTCTCCCAAAGGACGTTCTGCATAAGTTGTTTATTGTCTGCGCTTCCTCCCTGCACGCTCATTGGTCCGTCGCCTATTTCATGGAAATAGCAGTTATAAATATGCGAACCGTCGGTTGATCCAAACGTTTCAAATCCGCTTGCAACGTTAGAAATGCTCTTCAAACAGAAACCTACTTCGCAGTTTGACGCAACGAAATTTTTGCCTCCGACGGTGCCTCCATAGTTGCTTGAGTAAAGAATGGCGAGATTGTCGAGTCTTAAATTTTTTTCCCCGCCCGATACGATAGCTCCGTTTCTTGACACCTTAATATCTCGGAAACTGTCGGCGGGATTCTTTTCTCCGTCCCAGTACAGATAGAGCTTGCCTTCGTGTCTGTCGTGAATATATTCGAGATTGTGTTCCAGCGCTGTTCCGGGATTTTCATAGGACGTTCCGCCGGCGAAGAAACATTCCATTCCGTTCGTGCAATAACCTATATTTTTTGTTTTCATTCCGTCTGTTCCGAAGGGAGCCATATCGGTTTCGGGAAGAAGTCTGATTCCGTA
Organism: uncultured Eubacteriales bacterium; assembly: GCA_949747515.1. GTDB lineage: Bacteria > Bacillota > Clostridia > Oscillospirales > CAG-272 > RUG11130. The sequence continues at coordinate 1,421 of CATKFO010000005.1, read as the reverse complement.
GAATTCTCCATCGTTGAAAACAATATTTCCGATGTCGCCGGCTTCCGTGCAGTAATAAACGTCCGGGTCGATCTGATCGAGGACGTATACGTTTTTCCACTTAGTAGGAAGCCAGTTTCCGTTTCCGCCGCCGAAGTCAATCGCGTTTGAAAACATAGGTTTATCTCCGGTTCCGTATGCTCCGTACGAAACGCCGTTCTCAACTCTCAGGCACTGCACGCTGTAGTTTCTGTAAACCTTGGCGTACCATTCGCTTCCGCGTTCAAAAAAGACGCCGTCGCCGGGCTTAGCCTTTGAAACCAAAACGGGAGAGTTGGGATTACCCTTTTTATCGTACAGCATATCTAGGCTCTTCCATGGGGAGTCAGGAGACGTTCCGCTGTTTGAATCGTTTCCATTAACGCTTGAGAGATAGTATACGTCGTGTCCCGAAGCTTTGATCTGTTCTGGGGTCAGCTCGGACTTGGTATTAAGTATTTCATTAACTCTGTTCCGTATCTGAGTTTGATATTCCCGATCCTTGGATTCTGAAAGCTCATTTATGTCAAGGTTCGAATAGCGATAATAATTGTTTAAATAATCTTTCATATCCGAAGATTTAAACGCGCGGGCTTCTTTTTCGCTTTCGAAAAGTCCGTAGTAACGAATATAGAATTCTTCGTCTTGATTTTCAGAAAACGGCTTAAACAGTACGTTTACAAGATAGTATGAGAAGTCGACGTCTGAATAGGCCTTAAGCGAATCCGCAATATTTACGTACGCCGTCAGCCATCCTTCGTCAGACTCTCCTTGGGTTATAGTCAGCGAATTCGTCTTGTCTTCATACCGACGCGCCGTATACAAAGCCTCGGGCAGCTTTTCGCTTCCATCGCCGTATTTGTAACAAATTTTTATAACGGGTTTCGACTCGAAATCATGACCTATAACGCTGAGCGAAATGCCCGTCGCATCCGCGATCTGCATATACGCGCGTTCTGCGGATTTAGCGTCGCGGTATACTTTTATCGCCGGGTAAGGGAATCCGTCGCCGTCGGCTTCTTTAATATCGGTTCCAAGAGAGCCGGTAACCGTCGTGCCGCCTTCGTATAGGTACTTAGCGCCGAGTATAATCGCGTCGTCCTCGGTCGAAGGAACGTATCCCTGCCAGGCTTTGTCCTCGGCGGAGAGGAGGTTGCAGAGAATCTTAGCCGTCTCGGCTCTGGTTATCCCGTTCTCAGGATTGTAGTTCACTCCGTCGTCTCCCGCCACTATTCCTGATATGCGTAGGGCCTTTACGTATTCCTCGGCCCACTCCGCTATCTTCTCCTCGTCTGTGAATTCGTACGGAGCCTTGTTCTCTCTAGGCAGCTTTATCCCGCGGTATTTTATGTATCTTACCATAGCCGCGGCCATCTCCTGCCTCGTCATCGGTTTGTCCGGCG
>CATKFO010000004.1 GCA_949747515.1 uncultured Eubacteriales bacterium | reverse complement strand
TTGAATAAGTTATATCGAATCTTATTTGAACGATAGGTTACGCTTTCCCAAGTATATACGGCGCCGTAGTCCGCCGTAGTCCACATCATATTGTCAAACACGTTGTATTCGATCAGAGTATCTATACAGTTATCGTATCTGATAGCGGCGTGGGCTCCGTTCTTGAAATAGTTGTGCGATACCTTCGCTTCATACGCATTATCAAGCGAAATACCTTCAGACCAGGATTCGATCAGACCGAAATCGTGAAAATAGTTGTTGTCTATCACTATGTTCTGAGATACCAGTTCTCTCCTCTTCGACTTCTCTCTCGCCTCAACACGAACGCCGGTATCGCCGAATTTATAGAGCTCGCAGCTCTGTAAATTGAACGAGGAGCATCGGTTGACTTCAATGACGACTGAGCCGGCAATATTAGACATAGTACAGCGATCGAACTTTAAATTGTCGGCGGACGTCGCCGTTATGGCTTTTGCGGTGGAGCCGTTGAAGTCAAGGCCTACGAAGCTCAGATAATCGGCTTCGTCGATAGTCATAAACGAACCGCCAACCGCGATAGTATAGTCTCCGCTCGGTTTGTATACGTACAGCTGATTTGTCTTTTTGTCAAACCAGTACTCTCCGTCGTCGTCAAGCTGATCAGACAGGTTGCTGAAGAATACGGTATCCGTCGTACGGCCTTCATACATCAGAGGAAATCCGCCGGAACCTTCTTCGGTGAGCGGATATCCGTTGGAGGGGGTCCAGTTTTCAAAGTCAAAGGTCAGAACATGGGTGTCATAATCATATGACTTTACCGGGAAAGTATCGATGAGCCACCCTGTTCTCAGGTGTCCCGTAACCTTCATTCCCTCTACCGTGCGGAACTTGGCGACAACGCGCGGCAGACTCGCCTGCAGCTCTATGCTTGCAAAGGGATCGCGAGTGGTGGTCTGATCTGCGAAAAAGTCGTCCGATCCGTCCGAATTCTTGTTAGGATATCTCGCCTCATGACAGATCCCAGTTCCGCTGAACAGCGCGCTTATATCGGAAATTTCATCTGCTTTTTCAGAAAGGTCCGCCTTGTATATAGACGAATAGTTCCTCTCATTAAAGAGATACTTGTCGGATTCCTCGATTGGCTTGAACTTGTCGGCCGGAATCACTACGCCGTTCGAGAACGTAACGTCGCCGTCTCCATACGCGCAGTACGTGATCGGAACCTTAGACGTGCCCGAGTCCTCCTCCGTGAACGAGATATTGTCAAGTTCACCGTAGTTCCCGGCTTTGAACGCCACCTTGATTTCTTTTTCAGCAGTTTTCTTCAGCTCTCGCACCGCTTCCTTAGCCCTCGCGAACGTAGCGAACGGACGATCGAACGATCCGTCCGCGGAGTCGCTTCCGTCCACGGCCACGTAGAAGTCCGCGTCTGTCACAAGAGGATATTCCTTCTCCACATACTCGCTGTGTACGATAGGCTCGTTATACGCGAGGCGGTAATCGTTAACTCCAAACTCAGCCTTGTCAAAGCGGTGGAGTATCGCCGCGAACTGCTCTCTCGTCGCGGTTTTCTTCGGGCTGAGAGTCGTATCCGTGTCTCCGTTGATGATTCCGTATCGTTTCGCCCACGCCAGAGGCGCGACGGCGTAATCGTTGATTTGACCATAATCGGAGTAGCTCTTTACGTCCGCGCCCAGATCTGTGTTTATGTACTTGGTTTCAGCGTATCTTGCGAAGAAGGCCGCCATCTGCTCCCGAGTGAGCTGGTCGTATGGATCGAACGTCGACGAAGTGGTTCCGTTTGTGATTTCGTTTCTGCTCGCCCAGATTACGGCCTTAGAGTAATACTCTCCGTCCGGGACGTCTTTGAACTTCTCGAAATATTCGATCTCCGGCTCGCCTTCCATGCGGTAGAGGACTGTTACGATCATCGCGCGTTCCATGCCGCCTTCGGGATTGAACTTACCGTCTCCCACTCCGTTCATATATCCCTGCTCGGTCGCGTACGATATATCTTCGGCGCTCCACCGAGAGGACTGTACGTCGGAATACGACGCGGAGTATGAACCGACGCTCAGCAATCCCAAGAGCGTCGCGAAAGCCAGCGCGAGTGAAAGAGGCTTCTTTGATTTCACTGGTCTCATAGATTGGATCCTCCTGAAATAATTTGAGGTTTAACTTTCGCAAAATAGAGCTAAACTACCAACGGCTGACGATATATAAGTCGGCTCTCTTGTCGGAAGTTACAATTGATAATCGGATTTTATCACGATATGTTTAATATGTCAATAGCAAATTACAGAAATTTAGCGTTATTTTATTGTTAAT
>CATKFO010000003.1 GCA_949747515.1 uncultured Eubacteriales bacterium | reverse complement strand
CCGGGCTTAATTCGTTTACTATTTCTTTGATCATGCCGTCGGTGTTTTTGTCGACCCATGAGTTGATTTCGTCGACCGTCTTTTTGTTGAACGGAGTTTTTTTAATTTCAGCTCCGAAATAGTTAGCGTTGGTTTTAAGAAAATCTTCTTTTACGCGGAGGCTCTCGTCGTCTCTGAACCAAATGGAATTGGCGAGGCTGATTCTAGACTTTTCTTCGGAGGGAAGACTGCTTACGTATCCGAGCAGGTATTCGTTCAGCTCGTCTACCGGAATTCCTCCTAGAACTGATTCCATTTCTTCTTTTGTCTGTCCGTCGGCTCCGTTTGCGGTCATAGCGAGTGCGAGAGTAACGGAAAGCGGAGAAATAATAACGTTTTCGTTTTTATCGGCTTTGTAGGCCTCTTTGAACATATTAGCGTACGATTTAATCATTGAGTCGCTGAAATTGCTGCTCGGCGCCTTGCTTTGGACGGATTCGGATTCGATTCCGCTCATCAGGTCTTCGGCCTGTACGGTTCTTCCGCATCCGGTCATATTTGCAGCGGACGAAATAATACAAGAGACGAGCAAAGACAGAGCGATAATTTTCTTGCTTGCAGTTTTCATGTTGTCCTCCTATTTATTTTGATACCTTGGAGCTTATTGCCCTATGCTTTTAACCGTTCCCATGAATATTGGAAGAGAAGTTGAATTGTCGATTATCATATAGATGAAGGGACGATCGAGTATAACGGTTTTTATATTATCTAACGAATAATCTCCTCCTTTAGCGCGCATTTCTACGTCGGTTACGGCGGCGGCCTTTGTTCCGTAATTGTCGACGGTAATATGGGTTTTATGCTTTACATCGCCGATATATATGTTGCCTTCGCTTGATGAACCTAGGCTTGAGAAATTAGCGTTATTTGGATCGAAAGCCGTTGGCATTCCAAGAGAGGAGAGCAAATAGCTCAGAGATTTTGAATAGTCGCAGCTGAACTTCGGTATACCTATGCTTACCTCAACGCTTTCAGCTCCTTTCAGTGTTTTCATAAGTTCTTCAGGATTGAGTCCTTCAATATAATCGTCAATATTTGTATCTTCGTTTGGAAGCAGAGCTGCGAAGCCGTACTTCCTACCGCAATAATTTTTTATAAATCCGGATGCGTTTCCGTCGTCAAGATATTTATATTCGTTTGAAAACATCATCTCGACGTTCTTCTCGTCTCCGTTTTGAGCTGTAAAAACGGCGTCGCGAACGTCCGACTCCGTCATATAAGGGCTTTCCCATTCGGCGTCGAAAGCAACGGCGTTTATGAGATGCATTACTTCACCCGGGCTTAATTCGTTTACTATTTCTTTGATCATGCCGTCGGTGTTTTTGTCGACCCATGAGTTGATTTCGTCGACCGTCTTTTTGTTGAACGGAGTTT
>CATKFO010000002.1 GCA_949747515.1 uncultured Eubacteriales bacterium | reverse complement strand
CGTCATAGAATCGAGTTTTTCACCGCTTGACAGAATCTCAAAAGAAGAATTTTTTCTTATAAGTGCGTCGACAGGAATAACATCCATCATCAAAATGTGCTCATGTTTTGTATCTCCATTAAAATCGGGAAGGAATCTAATTTTATCTGTTCCTTTTACAAGAGCGTAATCTATGTTGCAGAAAAGACCCGTAATTTGACCTGTACCAACATTACCCCTTATTCTCCCGCCCGGGATTCCGCCTCTCCTTTCTATTTTTCCCGCTACTGCGCGAGTAATTACATACTTATCCCCGTCTATTACTGTCAGCACACGCCGAAACCTAAACGGAATATCAATAAAATGAAGACTATAAATTTTATCGTCGGCAGTGATCTCAATGTCTCCCTTAGCTTTTATGCCTCCTAAGGAGGAAAACGGAGCTCGTGTAAGTTTAAAGCGATACCCGCGGCGCCGGCAGACATATGAAATGGAAACGTATGTTGCAATCCTTCGAATGCCGTATAATACCGTGGGGAAAATATACCTGAGTGACAGAATGGCAGCCAAAGCAATACCCAACAAAAAACTTAATGTCCGAAAGAAGCTTGACCAGTCCCAATGATAAACTTTTTTAAATTGCATATACTCGTCGATTGCGATTGACACAATAAACGGCCAGAGCAGAAGCAATGCTGTCAATATTAATAAACTTATCAAAAAAGCTCGACTTCTTAATATTGACTGAATAAATAAGCGAATTTTTTTCATATTAAAAAACTTTTTTTCTTCAATATAATGATTTGATTAAAAATAATCAATGACCGTGAATGAAAAATATAGGGAAATATGTCGTAGCTATTCCTACAAAAAATGTATATTGTCCAAAATATAATATGCTGAGTTATAAAACGATGCGGATAGAATAAGGGTATAAATAAGAATAACAAGTAAAAAGAATTAAATCTCTCACATAAAAGCTAGTTTTTATCTATTGAGCATTTTTAAAAATCCTTTTTTATAATAAAACGTCATAGAATCGAGTTTTTCACCGCTTGACAGAATCTCAAAAGAAGAATTTTTTCTTATAAGTGCGTCGACAGGAATAACATCCATCATCAAAATGTG
>CATKFO010000001.1 GCA_949747515.1 uncultured Eubacteriales bacterium | reverse complement strand
TCTCTTGTCGGAAGTTACAATTGATAATCGGATTTTATCACGATATGTTTAATATGTCAATAGCAAATTACAGAAATTTAGCGTTATTTTATTGTTAATTTATTTGCTTATTATTTGTATCCTTAAAAGCGCATAATAAACTTAACGATTAAAGACAACGAGGAGTTTCACATATTAGCAAAACTCCTCGTTATCTTTAAGTCTGACGGGATATTATGAGAACATCGCTAAACTTAGTCAAAGAAACAGCGGTCTAACCTGTTCGCCTTTAAAAGCGGAATCAATACATTTAGGTATCATATCGAATTCCGCCACAAGAGAATGAGGTTTTTTTTCAGGATCGTCTTGTCTCATAGGCGCAAAATAAACGTTCTTTCTGTTCAGCATCAGCCCTATGCTTCCGAGATTACCGCTCATAGCATCGTTAGACGCGAGCGCGATAAGCAACGGTCTATTCGCTCTCAAATGCGCCTTAGCGGCCATTGTAACCGCCGTATCCGTAATTCCGCGAGCAATTTTCGCAAGCGTGTTTCCAGTGCATGGAGCTATTACAAGAAGTTCGAGAGGAGTCGCAGGGCCGAGAGGTTCCGCGTCCTTAACCGTTAATATGGGCGATCGTCCGGTTATGCTTTCCGAGCGCCTGAGAAGCGAATCCGCCGTTCCAAATCTAGTATCGGTTGTCGCGGATATTTCGCTAATAATTGGAAGAACATCGTATTTTTCAGACAGATATTCAAGTACTTCAAGACTTTTTTTATGAGTGCAAAACGAGCCGCAGACGGCGTATCCGATCACATTATCCCCTCCTCGCGCAAAATTTCGGCTACAGTGTCGAATATAATTCTTCCGGCGCTCTTAGGCGAGGTTTTTCCAGGCAGCGAAAGCGCCTTTACCGTCTTTATTCCTCTTCCTTCCGCGGCGGTCATATCGATACCTCCGCATTGGGACGCAAGATCAATAAAAAGAGTATTGGGAGCCAGCTTGGAAATAAGATCTCTGTCAAATATCACATGCGGAACGGTGTTGAAAATCACGTCGAACTGCTCCGGCGCTTTTTTATAATCGTCTAATTTTACAGTACGGCAGGC